>NZ_LJYH01000023.1:0-121664 GCF_001440005.1 Mycobacteroides sp. H001 | reverse complement strand
GTCGGTCACCACGGATAAGGCGTTGGCCGATGCGAACAAGGCTGCCGGTGATGCGGCGGCGGCCAAGAGCACAGCGGACCAAGCCGCTGCCGATGCTGCTACCGCCGTCACCAATGCCGATGCCGCCAAGGCGGCCGCCGATCAGGCTTCGGTGAATGCCGCCACGGCGGCCACGGCCGCAGCAGACGCGGCCTCCGTGGCCGCTCAAAACGCCACCGATGCCAAGGCCGCTGCACAGGCCGCCGCTGCGGCCAAGTCGACTGCGGACGCGGCATTGGGTGATGCGCAGACCCAGGCTGCGGCCGCCGCCACGGCGTTGACCGACGCCACCGATGCCAAGGCCGCCGCCGACGCCGATAAGTCGGCCAAGGACGCGGCCAAGACGGCAGCCGAGACTGCGTTGGCCGATGCGAACAAGGCTGCCGGTGATGCGGCGGCGGCGAAGACGGTTGCGGATCAGAATGCGGCGGCGGCGCAGACGGCAGTGGATGCGGCTGCGGCGGTGAAGGTGACCGCGGATAAGGCGTTGGCGGACGCGGGTAAGGACGCTTCTGATGCGGCCGCAGCCAAGACCGTGGCAGACCAACAGGTTGTTGATGCCAAGACGGTTGCCGATGCTGCCGCTGCGGTGAAGGCCGCCGCGGATACCGCGCTGGCGGATGCGGATAGGGCCGCTTCCGATGCGTCGGCTGCGAAGGCCGCCGCCGATCAGAAAGCCACCGAAGCCGGTACGGCTGCTTCGGATGCGGCGACGGTGAAGGCCAACGCGGACAAGGCGTTGACCGACGCCGCCAAGGCTGCCAGCGACGCCGCGGCAACCGCGAGCGATGCCGCCGACAAGGCCGCCGCCGCCAAGACGGTCGCGGATACGGCTGCGGCGGTGAAGATCGCCGCGGATACCGCGCTGGCGGATGCCGATAAGGCCGCGGCGGATGCCGCGGCTGCCAAGGTGGCTGCCGATCAGAAGGCGGCCGATGCCAAGGCCGCGGCGGATGCCGCCACCACGGATAAGGCGGCAGCCGAGGGGGTGCTGGCAGATGCGGACAGGGCCGCGGCGGATGCGGCCGCTGCCAAGGTGGCTGCCGATCAGAAGGCCGCCGACGCGCGTACGGCATCGGATGCTGCTGCCGCGGCGAAGGCAGCAGCGGACGGGGCATTGGCAGACGCCGATAAGGCCGCTCTCGATGCCGCTGCCGCTGCCAGGGATGCCGCCGACAAGTCCACCGCCGCACAGGCTGCCGACGACGCGGCGGCAGCGGTCAAGTCTGCGGCGGATACGGCATTGGCCGATGCGGGTAAGACCGCCACCGACGCGACGACCAGCGCCAACGACGCCGCCGACAAGGCAACCGCTGCCAAGACAGCCGCCGATGCTGCTGCGGCCGTCAAGTCTGCGGCGGATACGGCATTGGCCGATGCGGGTAAGGCTGCCGCTGATGCCGCTGCCGCTACCACCGCTGCGGACCAGAAGGCCACTGACGCGGCTGCTGCCGCCGATGCTGCCGCTGCGGCAAAGATAGCCGCCGACAAGGTGTTCACCGATACTTCGAAGGCTGCCGCCGACGCCGCTGCCGCTGCCAGTGATGCCGCCGACAAGTCCGCAGCCGCGCAGGCCGCCGATGACGCGGCGGGCGTGGCCAAGTCCGCGGCGGACAAGGCGGTCGCGGACGCCGGTAAGGCTGTCTCGGATGCGGGCGCGGCCAAGGCCGCCGCGGATCAGGCGGCGGCGCAGGCCAAGTCGGCCTCCGATGCGGCTGCTGCGGCAAAGGCCAGTGCCGATCAGGCGCTGACGGATGCCAACAAGGGCGCGACTGACGCGGGCACCGCGGCCCAGGATGCCGCGGACAAGGCCGCTCTTGCCATCCAGGCCGCCGTCGATGCGACATCCGCAAAGGAGGCGGCCGACCAGAAGGCAACGGATGCGGCCAAGGTTGCATCGGATGCGTTGGCGGCCAAGGCTGCTGCCGATCAGAAGGCGGCCGAGGCCAAGTCGGCCTCCGATGCGGCCGCTGCGGCGAAGGCAGCTGCGGACGGAGCCTTGGCGGCTGCGGACAGTGCTGTTCAAGGTGCGGTTTCCGCGTCGGATGCGGCGGGTGTACAGGCCGGGCAGGCGGCGCAGGCTGCTGCGGCCGCGCAAGCCGCGAAGGCAGCCGCCGATCAGGCCTTGGCCGCGGCCGATCAAGCGGCCAAGGATGCCCTGTCGACATCCGATGCGGCGAATCAGGCATCGGCAGATGCCGCCAAGGCCGCCGCCGACGCCGCTGCGGCCAAGAGTGCCGCCGATCAGAAGGCCGCCGATGCGGCAAAGGCAGCTTCCGATGCGGCCGGTATCAAGGATGCCGCTGACCAGAATGCGGCCGCTGCCAAGGCTGCCGCCGACGCTGCCGCCGCGGCGAAGTCCGCTACCGATGGCGCGCTAGCGGGCGCGGACCAGGCCGCCAAGGATGCCGCTGCGGCGAAAGAAGCTGCAGATCAACAGCTTTCCGGTGCCGCCACATCGGCCGACGCGGCTGCCGCGGCTAAGGCGGCCGCGGATAAGGCCCTGGCAGATGCCAGCGCGGCGGCGAAGGCAGCCACGGATGCCGCCACGAATGCCGGCGACAAGGCAGCCCAGGATGCCAAGGCTGCGGCCGATGCTCAGGCAGCCAAGGCTGCTGCCGACAAGGCACTGGCAGATGCGGCCAAGGCGGCTCAGGATGCTCAGACGGCCAAGGACGCTGCGGCGGCCAAGGCCACTCAGACCGCGGATGCGGTGCAGGCGGCGACCGATGCGGCGGCCGCCGCGAAGGCTGCTGCCGAGCAGGCAGTCGGTGATCAGAAGGCGGTCATCGACGCGGCAACTCAAGCAGGGGTGGACAAGGCCGCCGTCGATAAGGCCGCGGCTGACGCGCTGCGGTCCGCGGAAGCCGCCGCCGCATCCGCCGAGCGTGCTGCCAACGCCGCCAAGGTGTTCGCCGAAGCTCAGGCTGCTGCTGATCGTGACCGCGCCGCGGCGGATCAGGCGTTGAAGGACAAGGACGTTTCGGCGCAGGCGGCGGCAGCCGACTCCGCCAAGGCTGCCGCGGATCGCGCTGCCGCTGCGACTCTCGAGGCGGCAAGTGCTTCCGATGCGGCAGCAGTCCAGGCGGCCGAGGGGCAGGCGGCGTTCCAGAAGTTGGCGGCCGAGAAGGCTGCCGCGGACCGGGCGGCGATGGACAAGTCCGCGGAGGAAGCTAAGCAGCGCCTCAATATCATTGCCGCGGATTGCCGCCCGATCTTCGCCGAGGCTGCGGCGGCGGCTCAGACCGATCCGAAGGCTCAGGCGGACCAGAAGGTCCAATCCACTGAGATCCAGGTTGGTGCGGCCGCGCAGCTGGCGCAGGCGCTTGACACCCAGCAGTCATCCGCTGAGCGTGCGGTGACAGACAAGACCGCGGCCGCGGCGAGTGCGGGTGCCGTGGCGGGCAGTGCGGTGTCCGACGCATCGGCTGCTCGTGCCAAGGCCGTCGAAACCGCGAAACAGGCAGCGGCCACGCAGACCGCCCTGGATACCGCATTGACCACGGGGGCACCGGCGCCCGAGGTCGCCGAGGCACAGACCGCAGCCCGGATCGCCGCGGAACAGGCGGACGAGGCCGAGCGTGCGGCACAGGCCGCCGAGGCGCTGGCCGCGCAGGCTACGGCCGCCGCACAGACGGCCGCGGGAGACCGGGCGGCCGCGGAGGCGGCCGCCAAGGCCGCCGCCGATCAGGCGGCAGCGGCGCGAGCAGATGCGCAGAAGGCCGCTGACGAGCTCGCTGCGGCACAACAGAAGGCCGACGGCTACGCGGCTGCCAAGGCGGCAGCGGACAAGGCCGCTGCGGATTACGCCGCCGCTGCTGCGAAGGACCGGCTCGCGTCCGCGAAGTCGGCTGAGGAAAAGGCAATCGCCGAACGTGCTTATGCCGATTGCGTTTCGGGGATGGCGGGCAAGTGCGGAGCCGCCAATGTCGGCAACGGGGGCTCGGCATGGAATCTGTTCGGCGGACGCCCGCTGTTCGGACCGGGTGGGTTGATCATCGGTGACGGTTCACCCAACGCGGCCGGTGTGTACACACAGCGCCCGCTGTTCGGACCGGGCGGCCTGATCATCGGTGACGGTGGCCTCGGCCAGGACGGCGGTCTGCTGATCGGCAACGGCGGCAAGGGATTACCCGGTCAAAAGGGTGGTAACGGTGGCCTGCTGTTCGGTAACGGCGGCGCCGGCGGTGACGGACTGCCCGGGCAGAAGGGTGGCGACGGCGGTAACGCCGGTCTGATCGGCACCGGCGGTGCGGGCGGTAAGGGCGGCGACGCATCCGCGACGGCCGACGGCAAGACCGGTGTCGGCGGTGCGGGCGGTAACGGTGGCAAGGGTGGTGCACTGGCGGGTGACGGCGGTGCTGGCGGCAAGGGCGGAGAGGGCAGTAACTTCTTCACCGGAACGTCGACCGGCGGTGCCGGTGGTGACGGTGGCAGTGCGGGCATGCTCGGCAATGGTGGAGCGGGCGGCCAGGGTGGCACCTCGAATTCGTTTGATACCAGGACATCCGAACCAGGAACCGGCGGCAATGGCGGTGCCGGCGGTAGCGGCGGCCTGGTCGCGGGCAGCGGCGGCGCTGGTGGTGCCGGTGGCGAGGCCAAGACAACCTATGGGGAGACCAAGGGCGGTACCGGTGGCACCGGCGGAGCCTCGGGTGGTCTTACCGGTGACGGCGGTTCCGGTGGCACCGGCGGTGCTTCGTCGAGCCTGGGCGGCAGCGCGGTTGGCGGCGATGGCGGCAATGGCGCGAGTTCGCACGCCGTCGTCGGCAATGGCGGCAGCGGAGGGGCCGGAGGCAAGGCCGAGACCTCCAGCGGGCTCGTGAAGACCGGACCGGCCACGGGCGGAAAGGGCGGCACCGGCGGAAGTTCGGGTGTCATCGGCAATGGCGGTGGCGGCGGCGCCGGAGGCGATGCAAACGGCGATGGCACCAAGAGCACCACAAAGACCGGCGGGGTGGGCGGCAAGGGCGGTGCATTCGGCAAGAACGGTCGTGCGGGTGCCGACGGTTCCTCCACGACGGGATCCGACACCGGATCCCATACCAACGCTACGGGCTCGCGTGCCAGTGATGGTGGCGCCAACAAGTCCACGCCGGCAGGATCTGCGCGCGCGGGTACCTCATCACACGGGACGAAGAAGCAGTCTGGTGGCGAAGGTGGGGACAGCGCGGGTGAGACGGGCGCCGGTTCGCCTAGCGGCTCCACCTCGTCTAGCGGTTCGAGCTCGTCCTCGTCCTCCGGTGGTTCGTCCTCGTCCGGTGGCGGCGGCTCGTCCTCGGGCTCGGGGAGTTAGTCGGACTGGCAGATCTTCCATTCCTTGTCGCGGAACTGCAGATCGAAGCTGCGCGATGAGCGGGTCTGCGGTGCGAACGCCATGAAAGAGGTGACATTGGCTTCGGCGTGCTCGCCGTTGACCACCACCTCGTCGATGCTGGCCACCACGGGGTACTGCTTGGCGGCGGCCACCTTCTGATAGGTCTGGGACCATTCGGCATCGGGGTAGCGGACGTAGCCGTCGCGGGTCTCGCCGCAGGTGATGGCGCGCAGCGCCGCCAGATTGCCGGTCTGGATGGCGTTGTCGTAGTTCTGAATGCTGTTGCGTACCAACTCTTCTTGCGATGCCTTCGGTGCGCTGGTACGCGAGATGATGACGGCCGCGAGCACGATCACCGCGGCCAGCGCGGCGACGACGAGTGTCAGCGCGATCACCCAGCCCCAGCTGCGCTTCTCTTCTTTGCGTGGTGCGATCGTCTCCGGGGTCGCGATCTTGGGGCGCGCCTGGGTCGCTAGTGGCTGGATCATCTCGGTCTTCGGATCGTCGCCGACGGGCGCGATCATCTCGGTCTTGTTGGCGTCGAAGCCCGGTGCCGTATAGCGCGGAACGTCCGGTTTTGCCGGAGGCATCACGACGGTCTGCGCATCGTCGAGCGGGGGGACTGGGCCGGTATCGGCGGTATCGGATATCTCCGGGGTGTGCGCGGCGCCTTCCGGCTGCTCGGCAGAGTCCACAGGCTCGTCGCCCTGTGAGTCGGGCTTGGCCTCGGAATTTCCACCGGTGGGGTTCGCCATGCGTTTCGTTCCTTATCCGTGCTTAGCGCTCTTTCGCGCAGGCGCGATCGACCGCGCCCACCCTATCGCGATCGCGGGATCGGATTGGCGTCAGAATGGCTGCATGAGTCCAATGCATGATCTGCTGGGTCCCGAGCCTGTGCTGCTACCCGGAGACGCCGAGGCCGAGTCGGCCCTGATCGAGGGCCGGGATCCTGCCGCGGTCGCGGCGGCGTACCCCTCCGCATCGATCGCCTGGGCCGAACTGGCGGAGAACGCGCTGGACGGTGACGGCTCGGTCGGCAGCATCATCACCGCCTACGCATTCGCGCGTACCGGGTATCACCGGGGCCTGGACCAGTTGCGACGGAACGGATGGAAGGGCTTTGGGCCGGTGCCCTACTCGCATGAGCCCAACCGTGGCTTCCTGCGTGCGGTGGCCGCCTTGGCGCGCGCCGCCCAGCTGATCGGCGAGAGCCACGAATTCGCGCGGTGCTGCGATCTGCTCGACGACTGCGATCCGGCCGCTCGCCCCGCGCTACTTACTTCCTGACGTCCACACGCCGTCTCGTGGCGGCAATGTGCGATACGAATCCGCCGCCGCGCGGCGTGTCGGCGAAGCGCGCGGGCGGAATGACCCATTGGCCTATGCGAACTTTTGCATATAAGTTCGAGAGGTTGAGAGGAGTCACAGTGGGAGCCGGTCACGATCACGGGCATGTAGGCAATCCGGCCGACGCCCGGGTGGGTCGAATGTGGGTCTCGCTGGGCATCGTCGGCTCCTTCTTCGTACTCGAGCTTGTCGTCGCCTTGCTGATCAACTCGCTGGCCCTGCTGGCCGATGCGGGCCACATGCTCACCGATCTGGTCGGGCTCATCATGGGGCTCAGCGCCATCCTGCTGGCGCGCCGCGGCAGTACCTCGGCGGCACGGACTTATGGATGGCACCGGGCAGAGGTGCTCACCGCGATCGTCAACGCGGCGCTCCTTACCGGCATCGCGGCGTTCGTGATGTACGAAGCGGTGGAGCGTCTCACCGGTGGCGCACCCCCGGAAGTGCCGGGTCTGCCGATGATGGTGGTCGCGCTGGCCGGTCTGGCCGCCAATGTCGTGGTGATCTGGCTGCTGCGTTCACACGCGGAAAGCAGTCTCGCGGTGCGCGGCGCCTACATGGAGGTGCTGGCCGATGCCGTCGGCAGCGTCGGGGTACTCGTGGCGGCGATCATTACCCTGACCACCGGCTGGCGATACGCCGACATTGTGGTCGGTGTCCTGATTTCGCTGTGGATCCTGCCGCGCGCGTTCTCGCTGGCGCGGGCCGCGCTGCGCATCCTGACGGAGACCTCGCCCAAGCACATCGACGTCGACGAGTTGCGTGCCGCGTTGCTGGCGGTGGATGGCGTGAGCAGCGTGCACGACCTGCATGTGTGGACCCTGGTGCCCGGAAAGGACATGGCCACCGCGCACCTGACCAGCACGGCCGACGCAGCGCAGGTGCTGGCGGCAGCACGGTCCGTACTGGCCGAGCGTGGTCTTCCTCATGCCACCATCCAGGTGGAACCCCCTGAGGCGCAGGAGCATTGCGAGGAACACGCCAACTGGTAGCGGTCGGTTCGGGCTAGAGCAGCTTGCCCCAGAAGCGGAACAGCCAGCCGCCGATACGGGAGAGATCGGGGTCGACGCCCAATGACGCGACGATCCAGTAGACCGCATCGAAGAATGCCCTGTTGATCGGCGGCGACATCAACAGCACGAACAGGATCAGGAATCCGAACGTCTTGGCATTGGCAAGCGTGCGTTGCGTTTTCGGGCTTAAATGCGGCTCGAGTGCGCCGTAGCCGTCCAAACCCGGCACGGGCAATAGGTTGAGCACCACAGCCGTCACCTGGAGGAAACCGAGGTAGGCCATCGCCGCCCAGAACACCACATGGTCGCGATCGGCAAAAAGTGCTGTCGTCCCCAGAATCAGCACCGCGAGTGCGGCATTGGCGCTCGGCCCGGCCAGGCTCACCTGGGTGCGCTGCCGGTTGGTCATCCCGGCGGTGTGCACGTACACCGCGCCGCCGGGAAGCCCGATACCGCCGAGTGCGATGAACACCAGCGGCAGCACCATCGAGAGCACGGGATCGGTGTACTGCAGCGGGTTCAACGTCAGGTATCCGCGTGCCTGGGTGTCGCCGAAACGCCAAGCCGTGTACGCGTGTCCGAATTCGTGCAGGCACAGGGACACCACCCAGCCGGTGAACACGAATACGAACACCCCGCCGCGGGCCAGCGGCTCGGTGGAATTGCCGCCGAGCCACGCCAGCACTGCCCCGGCAACGGTGAGTGCGACGAGCGCGAGAAAGACCGGGCTGGGACGGACGGACTGGGAGGTCTTCACCGGTGCGAAGCTACCGGACGAGCAACCAGCCCTGCTGGTGTCGATAGAACGTGGACCGGGTGACGGGACGAGCGCCCGCGACACCGTCACGGACCACGACGGCACCTTCGGTTCCCAGCTGAGCCGCCCGTCCGGTCACCCAGCGGCGGGGCAGGAGGCGTGCTCGGCCCCGGACGCCGGCTCGCAGGCCCGGCAGCGCTTCGATGGGTTCGATGTCGACGGCGGCGATGCCCTCGAACAGCAGGGTGTCATCGACTGTGGCCTCGCCGGTGACCGCTTCGCCGTCGGTGCCCTGCCATGAGGCGCGCCCGGCCAGGGCGGTGCCGGTGTCGTCCCGGATGAGTGGCACCCGGTGTGCGCGGCCCGTGCGGGCCCGGCGGGCGGCGCCGATCCCGATCCGATAGGTCCGGCGTGCGCGTGAACGGCGATCCGGCACGAAACCCAACTCCACGTCCAGTCTTTCGGCGCGCATCAGCCGGGTAAGCACCTGCCCCAGATCACCGTCTCCGCCGACCACGATGAGCCGGAGCGTGCCGTCCGGAAGCGCATCCAGGAGTGTGCGCACCGCGTCGGATCCCTCGACCCGGTCCACGGGGAGGTCACGCAGAATGCGGGGCAGTCGGCGGGTGCCGAACAGCAAAACCCGCGCCGCCGCCGTTTCGGTGACGCTCGGGGTACTCACCAGCGACCTCCTTCGTCGGTCCGAATACGTGCGGTGCCCTCGCAGTCCAGCGCTCTTGCGATACAGTGGCTCACCGGCTGAACAACATTTTGCACGCGCAGCGTTGCGCCGCGATGGCCCGCGGTGGGGGCTGCCAACAGGGAAGCGCAGAGAACGCACATGCCGGCAATAGTCCTGATCGGCGCCCAGTGGGGCGACGAGGGGAAAGGCAAGGCAACCGACCTGCTCGGTGGCTCGGTTCAATGGGTAGTCCGCTACCAGGGCGGTAACAACGCCGGACACACCGTGGTGTTACCCAACGGAGAGAACTTCGCCTTGCACCTCATCCCGTCGGGGATCCTCACCCCGGGGGTGACGAACGTCATCGGCAACGGGGTCGTCGTCGATCCGGGCGTGCTCTTGACCGAGCTCGCGGGTCTGGAGCAGCGGGGTATCGACACCTCGGGTCTCATCTTGTCCGCTGACGCGCATCTGCTGATGCCGTACCACGTCGCGATCGACAAGGTGACCGAAAGGTACCTGGGATCCAAGAAGATTGGCACCACCGGCCGCGGTATCGGCCCCTGCTATCAGGACAAGGTGGCGCGTATCGGGATCCGGGTCGCCGATGTTCTCGACGAGGAATCTCTGCGCCAAAAGGTTCATGCCGCACTGGAATTCAAGAACCAGGTGCTGGTCAAGATCTACAACCGCAAGGCGCTCGACCCGGATCAGGTTGTCGACGGTGTGCTGGAGCAGGCCGAGGGATTCAAGCATCGCATCGCCGACGCCCGTCTTGAGCTCAACCAGGCGCTGGAACGCGGTGAGACGGTGCTACTGGAGGGATCGCAGGGCACGCTGCTCGACGTCGATCACGGCACCTATCCCTTTGTGACGTCCTCGAATCCGACGGCCGGCGGCGCTTCGGTGGGGTCCGGTATCGGGCCCACCCGGATCACCACCGTGCTCGGGATTCTCAAGGCGTACACCACCCGCGTTGGTTCAGGTCCGTTCCCCACCGAGCTGTTCGACGAACACGGCGCCTACCTGGCCAAGACGGGCGGCGAGGTGGGCGTTACCACCGGGCGCGCCCGGCGCTGCGGGTGGTTCGACGCCGTCATCGCCCGGTACGCCACCCGGGTCAACGGCATCACCGACTACTTCCTGACCAAGCTGGACGTGCTGTCGAGTCTGCAGACCGTCCCGATCTGTGTCGGGTACGAGGTGGATGGCAAGCGCACCAACGAAATGCCGATGACCCAGAGCGAGATCTACCGCGCCACACCGGTTTACGAAGAGCTTCCGGGTTGGTGGGAGGACATTTCCACGGCTCGCGAGTTCAGCGACCTGCCCGCCAAGGCGCAGGACTACGTGTTGCGTCTCGAGGAGCTCGCCGGTGCGCCGATGTCATGCATCGGCGTTGGGCCGGGCCGCGATCAGACGATTGTGCGGCGGGACATACTCTCGAAGTCATGACTGCCGACGGGGACAGACTCGCCGCACTGCATGAAGAGATGAATCGGGCCATCCGTGAAATCCGTGGCGGGGGTTTTCCCCAGTACTCGCCGTCCTCGGTGGGGCCCGGATTCGGGCGGTTCCTGACGGCCATGCGGCGGCTGCAGGATCTCGCGGTGTCGGCCGATATGGACGATCCGCGCTGGGACGAGGCGGCCGATCTCACCGAGAAGCTCGTCGAGCTGATGGACCCGTACCAGGCGCCCGAGGGTGTCGGACCTGCCAATCGGGTCGCCGACGAGCCCGCCAACGGGCACCTGTTGCTGCCGCCGTGGTTCATCGACAGGGCCGGACCGGACGGTATCGAGGCGCATGGTGACTTCCCGCGGTTCTACCTCGGCGGTAATGGCGCCGTACACGGCGGCATCTTGCCGCTCTTGTTCGATCATCTCTTCGGGATGACGGTGATCATGGCGGGCCGCACCATCAGCCGTACCGCCTTCCTGCACGTCAACTACCGCCAGGTGGTGCCGGTCGGTGTGCCCCTGACGGCCAGCAGCCGCATCGACGAGGTGGATCGCCGCAAGGCGTTCGTCTCGGCGGAGCTCTATGACGCACAGGGGACGGTGCTGGCCGATGCCAACGGGCTGATGGTGCAGCTGCTGCCCGGCCAGCCGTGATGGGCTACCTGTCGGCCTGATTCATGGTGGCCTCTTCGAGGTCGAGCCCCCGCAACACGGTGCGCAGCACCTCGTCGTCGATATTGCCCGCATCGCGTTCGGCGATGAACACTTCACGCTCCTTCTCGAGCATCTCCAGGCGCAGGTTCCGGAACGCGGCCATCGGGCTCTCACCGGCATCCTCATCGCTGCGTCCGAGGCGCTCCCAGGCCGCGTTGCGGCGCCGGGTGTTCCAGTGCCTCAGGATCTCCGCGGCCCGGCTGCGCACGTTGGTGTCCTCGATGCCGTCGTTGTCATCCAGGAGCTCCTCGAGACGATCGGCCGCCGCGCGGGCAGCCTTGTCCTGGGCGGCGGCCTCGGCTAGGGCGTCCTTGCGTTCATCGTCGCTCTGCACGCCCAGCACACGGATCACCCACGGCAACGTAAGGCCATGCAGCAGAAGGGTTCCCACCACCACCACAAAGGTGAGGAACACGATGTGCGGATGCCCGGGCAGCGGCTCGCCGGTGACGGTGGACAGCGGCACCGCGAAGGCCATCGCCAGCGACACCACACCCCGCATCCCGGCCCATGCCACCACAAAGACCCCACGTGCCGACGGGCGTTGGCCGGGCGGGCGCATGTAAGCGAATGCGAAGACGAACACGATGCGCACCACGATGACGGTGGCCAGCACCGCGATCGACGACAGCAAGATGGTCTGGAACGACAGGCCGCGTAGTCCTTCGATGACCTTTGGCAGCTGCAACCCGATGAGCAGGAACGCGAAGGACTCGAGCAGCAGCTGCACGGCCTTCCACACCGCGTCGTCCTGTAGCCGGGTGGCGTATCCGGCATGGACCGAGCGGTGTCCCAGCATCAGGCCGGCGACCACCACCGCGATCACGCCGGAGCCGTGTATCTCCTCGGCGAGCAGGTAGGCGAAGAACGGCACCACCAGGCCGATGGCGCTCTCTGACAGTGGATCGTCGAGCTTGCAGCGGATGATGTTGACCAATTTTCCGATGACAACCCCGACGAGCACCCCACCGACGGCCGCGAGCGCAAAGATCTTGAGCCCGTCGGCCACGGTGGCGCCGAGCCCGATCGCCGCGGCGATCGCGACCCGATAGGCGGTGAGTGCGGTGGCGTCGTTGAGCAGACTCTCGCCGCCCAGCAGCGTCATGATGTTGCGCGGCAGGCCCAGGCGGCGGCCGATGGCGGTGGCCGATACCGCATCGGGCGGTGCCACGATGGCGCCGAGCACCATCGCGCCGGCCAGCGGCAGCTCGGGAACCGCATAGAACGCCACGAAGCCCACCGCGACCGTGGTGACCAGCGGAAGCACCACGGCCAGGCTGCTGACCGCCCGCACGTTCTTTCGCAGGTTCACGTAGGAGCTCTCCAGCGCCGTGGTGTAGAGCAGCGGCGGCAGAATCACGAACAGCACCAGGTCCGGGTCCATCTCGATGGACGGCAGGCCGGGGATGGCGGTGGCCGCCAAACCCGCCACGACCAGTACCAACGGGGTGGGAAGCCCGAATCGCCGGGAAATCGCTGCCAGGACGAGGGCGGCCGTGAGTACTGCCAGCAGTGAAACGTTCACCTTCGTATTCTGTGCGGAGAGTGGTCCTGGCACCTAAGCGGGCACGTTGAGAGGGCATGTATGAAGCGGCTGTTCCGGCGCGGATCTGCCGCGCCCGCGTCGACACCGGGGCAGGGCCCCTGTCCGGAGCTGGTGGCGGCCACCGGGCCCGATCCCGACCCCCGGACCCCCGGGCATTGCGAGGACTGCGCCGCGCTGGGCGAGCAGGTCTGGGCCCATTTGCGGATGTGCCTGGAATGCGGCCGGGTGAGCTGCTGTGATTCCAGTCCCCACCAGCACGCCACCGCACATTTTCACGCCTCGGGGCACCCGGTGATGCGTTCCCATGAGCCCGGTGAGGATTGGCGCTGGTGTTATATCCACAGCACTCTGGGTTGAGGATGTGTGGCAATCTGGCACGCTAGGCACGGTCCAACAGGGCAACAGACCGACCGGAAGGCGTAAAAGACATCGTGGTGACGCAGGAGGGTTCGCCCCCCAGCGAGCAAGGGGCGACGGCGTCAACTGACACCGTGGAGCCCGGGCCCGCCGAGACGGCGCCGGTGACCGAGGACGCCATTCGTGCCACCAACGGCGCCAAGGTGCCCAAAGCCGCCAAGGCGGTGAAGCCCGCCGTCGAGACGGCGGCGTCTGCCGGGGACGCACCGGAGCCTGGCGCCCCGAACCGCACCACGGTGATGCTGCTGGGTTCGGGTGAACTCGCCAGGGAGCTGGCCATCTCCTTCCAGCGCCTGGGTGCCGAGGTCGTCGTGGTGGACACCGGCACGCCCGGGCCCGCCCAGGACGCGGCGGACCGTTCGGTGCTCGCATCGATCGGTGAGTCGGAGACCTTGTTCGAGCTCATCGAGAAGGAACGGCCCCGTTTCGTGGTGCCGCTGGTGGAGACGGCCTCGGTCGACGCACTCGAGAAACTCGCCGACGGCAAGGTCACCCAGGTCATTCCGACCGCCAAGGCCGTGCGACTGGCGGGCGATCGCGAGGCGATGCGGCGGATGGCGGCCGAGGAACTCGGCTTGCCCACGCCCGCCTACTGGTTCGCGAACTCGGTCGAGGAACTGCACAAGGTTCTCGAGACCGCGGGTTTCCCGGTGGTGGTGCGCCCGGTCTCGGCCGCCTACGGGCAGGGCGAATCGGTGGTGCTGCGGGAGAGCGACGCGGAACCGGCGTGGGATCAAGCCGTCGCGGCGAACATCGGTGGCATCCAGCGAGTGCTGGTGGAGACCGTGGTGGAGATCGACTACGAGATCACGCTGCTGACGGTGCGCACGGCCGGAGTCGGCGGTGCGACCAGACTGTATTTCTGCGAGCCCATCGCACACCGCCAGAGTGGCACCGACGCGATGCAGATGTGGCAGCCGCAGCCGCTGAGTCAGGCGGCGCTCGAGCTGGCGCGGTCGATTGCCGCTCGCGCGGTCAATGCCCTTGGTGGGCACGGTGTTTACGGTGTCGAGCTGTTCGTCCGCGGCGACGAGGTCTACTTCTGCGACGTGAGTGCGCGGCCCTATGACTCCGGGCTGGTGACGGTGCGATCGCAGCGGTTGTCCGAGTTCGATATGCACGCGCGCGCGGTGCTGGGGGTTCCGATCGACACCATTTTGGTGTCGCCGGCGGCCGCCGAGCTGGTCTACGGCGACGGTCAGGGTCCGACGCCGCGGCAGCTCGATGAGGCGTTGCAGATACCTGAGAGCGATATTCGGGTGTTCGGGCATTCGGAGATCCATCGGCGCCGCCGTGTTGGGTTGGCACTCGCCACCGCACCCAATACCGCGCTGGCGATGAGCCGAGCGCATCAGGTCGCCAGGCATCTGCGGTGACGCCCGAGGAGCAGGTGGAATCCGAGGATCGGGGGAGTATCGGCCCCTTCATCGCCGGGGCGGTGATCTTTGGAATCGTGGTGATCGGTATTGCGGTGTCGACGTTCTTCCGGTCGGGTGACGGTCTCACCGAAGAGGGCAGGGTGGGGCAGTCGGTCATCGCGCAGAACGATGCGCTGCAGCGACATGCCTATGCCGACTATGTGGCCAGCAGCTGCCGAGCCATCATCGGCCCGGAACAGAATGTGATTGCCGCGCAGGACAAATCCGAGGCGGCGCGCGGAAACCGGTATGTGGACGACGTCAAGGACGTCAAGATCACCGGGGATGCCGCCACCGCCGCGGTGACCTATCACTACATGAAATCCGAGGACACCAAGCTCACCGCGGACGTCTCCTTCGTCAAGGAAGACGGCTCGTGGAGGGTCTGCAGCCAGTACCAATAGACTGGCTCTTCGTGGGCTACGCAGGAGATATCACCCCGGAGGCGGCGTGGGCGCTGCTGAAGGAAAACCCAGAGGCCGTTCTTGTCGATGTGCGCACGTCGGCGGAGTGGAAGTGGGTCGGGATTCCCGATCTCACCGAGCTCGGCCGCGATGTCGTGTACATCGAGTGGGTGCGCTCTAACGGCGAACGCAATGAGCAGTTCCTGGAGGAGCTGGCGGCCGCGGGCGTGACCGGGCCGTCCCAGGGGGACGACCGCCCGGTGATCTTCCTGTGCCGGTCCGGCAATCGGTCGATCGGTTCGGCGGAACTGGCCACCGAGGCGGGAATCGCCCCGTCCTACAACGTGCTTGACGGGTTCGAGGGCAACCTGGATGAGAACGGGCACCGTGGCGGCGTCGGATGGCGTGCCATCGGTCTGCCGTGGCGGCAGTCATGAACCAGACTCCTGACGGCATTCCCTCGGTGCGCATACCCAAGGCGCTGCCCGACGGCGTGAGCCAGGCGACCATCGGCGTGCGCGGTGGGCTGCTGCGCTCCGAGTTCGAGGAGACCGCCGAGGCGATGTACCTGACCTCCGGGTACGTCTACGAGAGCGCGGCCGCCGCGGAACGCGCCTTCACTGGCGAGGTCGATCGGTATGTGTACTCCCGCTACGGCAACCCCACGATCTCCATGTTCGAGGAGCGGTTACGGCTCATCGAGGGTGCCGAGGCGGCATTCGCGACGGCGACAGGCATGTCGGCCGTCTTCACTGCGCTGGGCGCGTTGCTCGGTGCCGGTGACAGGCTGGTCGCGGCTCGGAGCCTGTTCGGGTCCTGTTTCGTGGTCTGTAACGAGATTCTGCCGCGCTGGGGTGTGGAGACCGTGTTCGTGGACGGTGAAGACCTCTCCCAGTGGGAGGAAGCGCTGTCCGTTCCCACACAGGCAGTCTTCTTCGAAACCCCTTCCAACCCAATGCAATCACTCGTCGACATCGAAGCGGTGTGTCAGCTGGCACATGCTGCCGGTGCAAAGGTGGTGCTGGACAACGTTTTTGCTACCCCGCTTTTGCAGCAGGGTATTCCGCTGGGCGCCGACGTGGTGGTCTATTCCGGCACCAAGCACATCGACGGGCAGGGCCGGGTGCTCGGCGGCGCCATCCTGGGCGAGACCGAATACATCGAGGGACCCGTCAAGACGCTGATGCGGCACACCGGGCCGGCGCTGAGCCCCTTCAATGCCTGGACGCTGGTGAAAGGCCTTGAAACACTGGACCTTCGGGTGCGGCATGCCAACGAATCCGCCTCCAAGATTGCGCAGTTCCTGGAACAGCATCCCGCGGTGCGCTGGGTGCGGTACCCGTTCCTGCCGAGTCATCCTCAGTACGAACTGGCCAAGCGGCAGATGCGCGGCGGCGGCACCGTCGTCACCTTCGAGCTGGACGCCGACGGCGACGCGGGCAAGCAGCGAGCCTTCGAGGTGCTCGACGGGACCTCGCTCATCGACATCTCGAACAACCTGGGTGACTCCAAGTCGCTGATTACCCATCCCGCCACCACCACCCATCGGGCGATGGGTCCGGAGGGACGTGCGGCGATCGGGCTCTCCGATGGCGTGGTGCGTTTATCGGTCGGGCTGGAGTCCACCGAGGACCTCATCGCGGATCTGGAACGGGCGCTCGGCTAATTCGGGCTAGCTTTAGTTAGCAGGGGCTAGCACTTAGGGCGAAGCCTTTGTAGTATCCCGTCATGACGCAACGAAGCGTTCATTTCGCGGTATTGGTGTTTGCCGCCGTGATGATGTCGCAGGCCCTGAGCGCTTGCTCGATGTCCGATTTCGTGGGTGGCGCCGTAGAGCGCACCACATATCCGCCGGTCACGCCCATTCCGCCGCCCCCGCCTGGTGTAAACGTTCTGCCCCCAGACTTTCCGCGGGATATCCCGGTCATCAAAGGCACATATCGCCAGGATGCCGAGGGCAGTTCTCGGACCCTGTCGGTCAGCGGCGTGGACGCCTCAGCGGTCGCCGCGGCGGGCAAGCTCCTGACAGATGCGGGATTCGAACATCAAACCGTGGTGGGCCAGGACGCCTACCTCAATAGCCGATACACCGTGCTGGTGGTCGGCGACGACCTCGGTGGAACCTTTACCCTGCGCTACACCGTCATGCCGATGACCGGCGTGCCGGGCATGCCCAGTGTCACCTTTCCGCCGTTGATCTGAGGAGCCCAGGATGTCGCACCAATACAGTCCGGCGTTCGAACGGGCCGGGCGTTTCGTGGCCAAGCACGCAAAGCTGGTGATACTGGCGTGGATAGCAGTCGCTGTTCTGGTCAATGCCGCCTGGCCGCAGCTGGAGCGGGTCGCCAACGAACACTCGGTCAGTCCACTACCGACGGGCGAAGTGAGCCCGGCGTTGGCATCGATGAAGGAGATGGGAAAGGCGTTCGGCCGTCCCGGAATCGATAACGCCGTCATCATCGTTATGCACAGCGACAAGGGATTTGACGCCGAGTCGCAGGCTCGGTACTCGGCACTGATCGACCGGCTGGGCGCGAACAAGGAGTACGTCACCTTCGTGCAGGATCAGCTGGGCGATCCGCGGATGCGCAGTAACCCGGTGGCGCGCAAGCAGGTTCTCAGCGAGGACGGCACCACGTGGTACGCGATGGCGGGTTTGGCCGGGGACCTTGGTACTCCTTTGGCGCAGAGGGCATATCGATCGGTTGACGATTTGGTGAAACAGACCTTCGCCGGATCGGCCACCACGGCGAACATCACCGGCGCGGCGGGCACCATCACCGATATGGGCAACGCCGCGCTGGGCGATCTGCCCAAGATCGGCGCGGTGACGGTGGTCGTCATCGGCCTCATCTTGTTGTTGGTCTTCCGTTCGTGGTTCACCGCGATGCTGCCGCTGCTGGTGATGGGAATGAGTCTGCTCATCGCGCGTGGAGTCATCGCCGGACTTGCCGATCGGGGCCTGGTCCCGGTGTCCTCGGTGTCTGCCGGGCTGATGATGGCCGTGCTGATGGGGGCCAGCGTCAACTACACGGTGTTCCTGGTGAGCCGGTACCACGAGCGAATTCGCGCGGGGGAGGCGCCGCCGGATGCGCTGGCGCATGCCTGTGGCTCGATGACCAGGGTCATCCTGGCGACGGCTGCCACGGTGGCGATCGCCAATATCGCCCAGTTGACCGCCAAGCTGGCCTTCCTCGCGGCGGCCGGTCCGGCGGTGTCCATGGGGGTGATCGTTGCGTTCTTCGTGGTCACCACGCTGCTACCGGCGACGCTGAGCCTGGCCGCCAAGCGCGGGTTGGGCCTGCCCGGGCCCGATCGGGCAGGCGTGTACTGGCACCGGATGGGGGTGAACATCGTGCGGCACCCCTGGCCCGTCTTCGGTGCGGCGATCGTGATCCTCTTGGCGGCGGCGTCCTTCGTGCCCTTCATGCGGCCCAGTTTCGATATGTCGCGGGTGCTGCCGGATTCGGCCCAGTCGAACCAGGGTATGCACATCCTCAATGCCCACTTTCCCGCCAACTCGGTGATGCCGCAATATCTCCTGGTACAGGCGCCATCGGATCTGCGCAATCCGCGTGCGTTGGCCGATCTTGACCAGATGGCCGAGCGCATCTCCCAACTCCCGGGAGTTGGGAAGGTCGTCGGCATCACCCGTCCGGATGGCAACAAGCTCACTCAGGCGACGTTGGCATGGCAGATCGGATATATGGGAACGCAGATCGACAAGACAGGCGGGCAGGTCAACGCCGACCTGCGGCCGCAGCTCGAACGGATGTCAAAGCTCGCCGATGTCATGTCGGCCATGACCAACGAACTGGGCGACGGGGATCTGGTCCGGATGCAGCAGATGATGCCGCAGATGTTGTCGATGGCCAAAGAGGTTGAAGGGCAGTTGGACCGGTATCAGTCGCTGATATCGCAGATGGGCACGGTGGCGGGGATGGTGGATCAGCTCGCCAAGATGGGCCCCTCGGTCGAGGCGACCTTCTCGGCGCTCGATGCCGGGGCGTCGTTGACGCAGACGCTGGCCGAATCACCTTTCTGCCCGGTGCAGCCCGATTGTGTGAAGCTGCGCGATCAGCTCGTTGAGCTACGCGACAAGGGGCCACTCTCCTCTGCGGAAAACCTGCGTGAGTCGGTGCGGGCGGTCACCGGCGGAAAGACGATCACCCAGTTACTGGGCGATATGAACAATCAGTTCAAGCAGATTCGCGGACTACTCGCGAAATTGCCTGAGATGGAACGCAAGTTCGAACGTATCTCCGGCTACTTCCAGCAGCTTCAGGGACTGGGCGTGGACATGAATTCCGTCAAGACGATGGGCGTGCGAATCCGCGACCTGAACACCCAACTTGAGGACACCGTGCGGTCCATGGGCGAGGCGGCCGTAACCCTGCAGACCATTGGCAAGGATTCCAATTCCCCTGCCGCATCCGGGTTCTCCGTCCCGGGGGCGATGTTGCAGAATCCTGGATTCAAGGAGCTGAGTTCGGCGTTTCTGCAGGATGGCGGACGCACCGCCATGTATCTGGTTCAGTCACCGCTGAATCCCTATGGGCCCGAGGCGATGCAGCTGAGCCGCGATATGGAGCGTGTCGGCAGCGAGGCAACTCCCAACACGGCCCTGGCCGGTGCCACGGTGTCAGTAGGCGGTTTTCCCGCCATCAACGCCGACCTGAAGAAGGCCTACGACAGCGATCTTCGCGAGATCATCGTCGTCACTCTCCTCATCATCTTCCTGGTGATGTGCCTGTTGCTACGGGCGGTGGTCGCACCGTTGTACCTGTTGGGCACGGTGCTCCTCACCTATATCGCGTCGCTGGGCATCGGCGTGCTGGTGTTCCAGGTTCTCCTTGGGCAACAGCTGGATTGGGCGGTCCCGGCCATGACCTTCGTGCTGATTGTGGCCGTCGGTGCCGACTACAACATGTTGTTCATCTCACGCCTGCGGGAGGAGAGTGCCCGGGGCATGCGGCTTGGCATCATCCGGACCGTGCGTCAGACCGGTTCGGTGATCACCTCGGCCGGACTGGTGTTCGCCGCCAGCCTCTTGGGGATGATGGTTGGCTCGGTCAATCAGATGGTGCAGATGGGGTTCATCATCGGCGTAGGCATCCTGCTGGACACCTTTATTGTCAGGACGCTGATGGTGCCCACCTTGGCTCAGGCCTTCGGCAAGCTGAGCTGGTGGCCCTCCAAGGCGTAACAGTATCGGCGTGTTAGGCCACCAGGTTCGGATGCGGTAGCGGTGCGAACGGGTTGGCCACCCGCCGGCTGAAGGTGCCGTGGAACCCTATCGGCAGGTGGTGTGTCAGGTGGGCCACCGCCAGTGGGCCCTGCTCGACATCACGAGCGTCGAGAATGACCAACTGTGAACGGTTTTCGACCAGGTTGTGATTGACCGCGAGTAGCCAGCCGTCATCTTGTGCCGAGTCTTTGTGGCGTGGCACAAAGAGGGGTTCACACACCGAGGCCTTCCCGAAATCGCAGTGTGTCATGGTGCCGGTGCGATGGTCGAATTTGAAGATGCCGTTGTAGTGCCCCCGGCGTTCCAGCGTGCCTGCGGTGTAGGTGATCTGATGATTGCGGGTGGATTGCCGCCAGTCATATTGCGGGAATTCAATTTTCGCTGACTGTGACACCACTTCCTCGGTGATCTTGCCGCTGGGCGAGATGCGGAATCTGACCAGGTGGCTGTCCGGCCATTCGCGGACCACCAAGTGGTGGTGGGGATTTGGGTGATCCTTCGGCCCCATCGCGGCATGCAGCGATTGCCGCAGAAATTCGAGGCTCTCATATCTGACGAACTCGACCACCGCATCAGCGCCGTCCTGGAAGGCGTTGGTGACATGGATGTGGGTCTGTGGGGCGTGTTCGATGACAATCGGTTTGGATCCGTCGCGGGGCACCAGGATGAACTTGGTACTGCCATTGGTCAGCTGGTATTCGAGGCTCTCGTCGAAACGCTTGCCACGCAGTAGCTGGCCGATGTTGGGGCGGATCGGGTCGAGTACGAAGACCAGATACTTCTCGGTGAGTGCGAAATCGTGGTTCCAGCCCATATCCCACAGGGTCACCGAATTGATCTGTGAGAGTTGACCGCTGGGGCTCACTCGGTAGCAGCGCAGTCGTGGCGTGGGAAAGACATCCAGGCCGAAGTTGAACATCTCGCCGGTGACGGGGTCCCATTTCGGGTGTGCCGAGAAGGCGCCGACGTACCCGAGCTTGCCCTTGAAGTCGTTGGTGCCCAGCGTCTCCAGAGTGTCGGGGTCCAGCCGATGTGGTGGCCCGCCCTCCCAGAGCGCCAGCATCTCCCCGGCCAGTGACACGATGTTGGTATTGGCGGTGTTCGCGGGCAATTGGAGGTTGGCCAGTAGTTTTCCGGGCACCTGGGTGGTGATCCCGGGCCTGCGCATCGGGCCGCTCTGCAACCCGTCCCGGAACTGTTGGGTGCGCACATACCGGTTGGTGAAGCGGACTGAGGAACCGTCCAGGATGAATCGGGACACCATGCCGTCGGCGTCGAACATCGTCCGCAGCACGGTGGTGCCCACCTCGAACTTGCCGGGACCGATGCGAAACAGCGTGCCGGTCAGCGCGGGTGGCAAGGCGCCGTCGATATCGGTGACCTGGTAGTCGTATTCGCGCAGCTGGGACTCGAAGGGGCGGGAGATGAGCTCCTCAAAGTCCGTGTCGGAGGCGGAATGCTCGGGTGCAAGTGTCATGAAATCTCCTAGACCGCGTTGTCGGGCAGTTTCTGATGACGGGTGTCATCAACATTAGCGAGTAGGTTGCCTATGTCAAGACGAAGGGCGTTTCAGCGTGACGAACGGTCAGACTCACCGCACGTACGGTGGTAAGACGCGAGAGCAGCGCCAAGACGAGCGGCGCGTGGCGCTGGTGCGGGCGGGCCGCGAGCTATGGGCCGATGGTGGGCTGCCCGCGGTCACCGTGCGGGGTGTCTGTGCGCGGACGAGGCTGACCGATCGGTACTTCTACGAGCAGTTCTCGGCGATCGGCGATCTGGTTCTGCAGATCGTGGACGACGTGTTCACCGAACTATTCGCGGCCATGACAGCGGCGGGTCGAGTGGCCGGCGACCAGCCGCATGTGCAACTGACAGCCGGGCTTACCGCTTACCTCGAGCACTCCATCGCGGACCCGGCGGTGCTGCGCATTCTGACCTCCGACCTCGCGGGATTTCCCGGGCTGGCCGCCAAACGCCGAAGTCTTCAGAACCGCGTCGCGCGCGGGATACTCCTGACCATCGCACCCGAGGTTGCTCAGCCGGAGCCGGCGCTGTTGGAGGCGGCCGTGTTCGGCGTCGGCGGTGTGACCCTCCTCATGGAGGACTGGCTTGCCGATGAAAATAGGTGCAGTGCAGCAGAACTGGGGGCCAGGGCCACCGATATGTGCATGCGCCTGCTGGGGCCGTTGGCCTAGCCGTGGCTTAGGAACTTGGTGGGCCGCAGGTAGAGGATGACGCGGTCTGCCTCATCGCCAGTGCTCTTCCCGGCCCATGGTGCCTGGTAGAGGTGCGCCAACTCCTGGATGAACGACCCGGTTGGGTCATCGTCGATCTGATCGATGGTGCCCCGCACTTCCAGATATCGGTACGGGTTGGTGGGGTCCAGGATCGAGAAGGCGACCCGCGGTTCGGTCTGAATATTGCGGAACTTGGCCCGTTTGTTGGTGTGGGTGAACCGCACCCGCTCGCCGTCCCAGCTGAACCACATGGGACTGGACTGCGCGGAACCGTCGCCACCGACCGTGGCCAGGTGACCGTAGAGGCGTTGTTCCAGGAGATCTTCGAAGCCTGCGGGGATTTCTGGCATGGCTTATTTGAACACTCTGACGGCGCGGATTCTTCCCCGGCCGGACATGACGGATAGCGGCCGTTCGATTCGCCGGGAGCCAAAGACTGTTGTGCACTGGTCGGTGTTCCTAGGTTCGACCGCATGACATCGGCACCCGCTGCGCCGCCGCGCGCTCGGGCATCTGAGGAGTCTGGCCAGCCGGTACTGCGGGTACGGCGCCGGCCGCGTCCGGGCAACTGGATCCTCTCGGCCGTGGCGTTGCTGTTCGTGGCCATGTTCGTGCACGGTCTGGTGCGCAACCCGGGGTGGGACTGGCCGACATTTGCGCGGTACTTCACCGCCAAATCGGTACTGGCCGCGTTATGGCTGACGATCAGGTTGACGATTTACGGCACCGTGCTCGGGTTCGTGCTGGGTGTGGCGCTGGCCGCGGCACGCCTGTCCAAGAATCCGGTCTTGCAGGCCATCTCGTGGACGTACGTGTGGATCTTTCGGTCCATACCACTGATCGTGCAGCTGCTGTTCTGGTTCAACATCGCGTACCTGTACGACAGCATCAGTTTCGGGATTCCTTTCGGGCCGAGCCTGATCACCGTCGATACCAACGAGCTGCTGAGCGGGCTGACCGCCGCGGTGATCGGATTGACCTTGCACCAGGGGGCCTACTTCGCCGAGATCATCCGTGGCGGCATCCTGTCCGTCGACGAAGGCCAATTGGAAGCTGCTGCAGCCCTGGGCATTCCCCGGCGCCGCCAGTTCTTCCGGATCGTGCTGCCCCAGGCCATGCGGTCGGTCATGCCCAACGCTGCCAATGAGGTGATCAGCCTGGTGAAGGGCACGTCCATTGTGTCGACCATGGCCATCGCCGATCTCTTCTATCAGGTGCAGGTCATCTTTGGGCGCAACGGGCGGGTGGTGCCGCTGCTCATGGTGGCCACAGTCTGGTACATCGTGATCACGTCGGTACTGACCGTCGTGCAGTACTACATCGAACGGCATTACGCCCGGGGCGCACATCGATGAGCACCATCGAGGTGCGCGGTGTGCACAAGTCCTACGGCCAGGTGGCGGCGCTGCGTGATGTGAATCTGACTGTGCAACAAGGGGAGGTGACGGTCATCATCGGGCCGTCGGGCTCCGGAAAGTCGACGCTGCTGCGCACCCTGAACCACCTGGAGAAGGTGGATGGCGGGACAATCCGCATCGACGGCGAGCTCATCGGGTACCGGCAGCGCGGTTCGGTGCTCTACGAGCTCTCGGAACGAGCCATTCTGCGGCAGCGTTCGCAGGTCGGCTTTGTGTTCCAGAACTTCAATCTGTTCCCTCATTTGACGGTGCTGGAGAATGTGATCGAGGCGCCACTGGCGGTGCGGCGGGCGCCGCGCGCCGAGCTGGTGGCCGAGGCGACCCGGCTGCTGGAACGGGTCGGCGTCGCCGACAAGGTGGCCGAGTATCCGCGCCGGCTATCCGGTGGTCAACAACAGCGGGTGGCCATCGCGCGAGCTTTGGCGTTGCGACCCAAGGTTATTCTGTTCGACGAGCCCACCTCGGCACTGGATCCGGAGCTGGTTACCGAGGTGCTCGACGTGATCCGCCAGCTCGCCAGTGATGGCGCCACCCTGGTGATCGTGACGCACGAGATCGGCCTTGCCCGGGAGATCGCCGACACCGTGGTCTTCATGGATCGAGGCGCGATCGTCGAGCAGGGGCCGCCCGAACAGCTGCTGGACAACCCGTCGCATCCGCGCACCGTCGGCTTCCTGTCCAAGGTGTTGGCGTGAGACGTCTTATCGCGTTGTGCTGTGCCGCGTTGGTTGTCCTCACCGGTTGCGGCGCGGGCGCGGAGCCGGAGGTGTCGTCGGCCTTCAATCTGAGTCCGGACCAAGACCGGGTACGCGTGGCCACGGTGGATACGATCGCGGCCGAGGTGCCCGAGGCCATCCGCAGGCGCGGCACGCTGATTGTCACCGGGGACGCTAATTCCGCACCGCCACTGCGCTTTTACGCTGATGACGACAAAACGATGATCGGGATCGAAACGGATTTCGCCTACCTGGTGGCAGACATTCTGGGATTGCGTGTAGATCTGCGTTCGGCGGATTGGGCGCAGAACTTCGTCAAGGTGGATTCGGGCGAGGTCGATGCGTTCATCTCGAATGTGACGGTGACCGAGGAACGCAAGGACAAGTTCGACTTCGCGACATACCGTTTGGACAACGTCGCCTTCGAGGTGCGTCGATCGTTGGACTGGAAGGTCAAGGGGGCCAGGGATATCGCCGGCAAAACCATAGGAGTCGGGTCGGGCACCAACCAGGAGGCGCTGCTGGTGCAATGGAACGAACAGAACGTCGCGGCTGGTCTTCCTGCCGCCGATCTGAAGTACTTCCAGCAGACCACCGGCTACTATCTGGCATTGGCATCGGGTCGCATCGACGCGTATGTGGGCCCCAATCCGACAGCGGTGTTTCACTCCCAGGCGACCGGACAGACCAAGCTGGTCGGCACATTCTCCGGCGCGGGGGAGGCGCTGCAGGGGGAGATCGCGGTCCTGATCAAGAAGGACAATGGCCTGGTTCGGGCCGTCGCGGACGCCATCAATCACGCCATAGCCGACGGCACGTATCGTAAGGTGTTGCAGCGCTGGGGATTGGAGAACGAGGCTGTCGCCAAGTCGGAGATCAACCCCCGCGGACTACCCAGGCAAGGATGACATGACGGCGTGTGAGGATCTGCTGCAGTTTGTGACGGTGGAGCAGCAGGATCCGCTGGCCGCGCCGCTACTGGCAGAGCTGGCGGTGGAGTACAGCACCCGATACGGCGGGACCCTGGATGAGCACCACGAGTTCCTGGTCAACTACCCGGCCGCGCACTTCGCGGCTCCCGGCGGTGGTCTGCTGATCGGGGTACAGGGCGGTGCTGCCGTGACCGGTGGCGCCTTTCAGCGATATGACGCCGACACCGCTGAACTCAAACGCATCTGGACGTCCAGCGCCCACCGCCGCCAGGGTCTGGCGGGGCACACCCTGGCTGCACTGGAACAGGAGATTCGCAGCCGCGGGTATCGGCGCATCTACCTCACCACCGGTCCACGCCAGCCCGAGGCCAAGGCGCTGTATCTGTCTGCGGGGTATCGGCCGCTTTATGACCAGACGCTGTCCGCGGACGAGGTCGGTATCCATCCGTTCGAGAAGGACCTGTAGGCGGCCCTGGCTGGGCACAGAGAACCGAACGGCTTTTCCTTCAAGGTGAGATAAACGCCTTCGTCACGCGGTTCGTGGACGTTGAACATGCCGTGACCACACTGCTCGGATTGGCTCTGGACGGGTACGGATGGCATCCGAGCGCGGATCAGCACACCGGCAGCCCGTTGACCGGAAAGTACTGGACCGAGCAGGTCCAGCACGCCGAACACGGGCTGCTGGATTTCGTGACGTTCGAGGACTCATTCGCCCGCACGCCCGGCGGACGCCTGGACGCGATACTGACTGCCGCGCGCGTAGCCCCGGCGACCACAGGTATCGGGCTCATCCCCACCGCTCCGGCCACCCACAATGAGCCCTTCCACCTCTCCAAGTCGATAGCCACCCTCGACATCGTGTCCGGTGGCCGCGCCGGCTGGCAGGTGACCATCGCCGATACCGAGGATGAGGCCGACGTTTTCGGCCGCACGAAGGTGCTCGCGCTGCACGACTTGCTGGAGGAGGCCGCCGACTCCGTGGAGGTGGTACGGCGGTTGTGGGACAGCTGGGAGGACGACGCCGAGGTCCGAGATCTGACGACGGGGCGGTTCATCGACAGGGACAAGCTGCATTACACCGACTTCGAGGGCCGTTTCTTCTCGGTGAAGGGTCCGTCCATCACGCCCAGATCCCCGCAGGGGCAGTCGGTGGTCGCGGCACTCGCCCGCAGCCGTCCCGGACAGGCATTCGCCGCGAAGAACGCCGACCTCGTCTTCGTCACCCCGCATGACGGCGCCGCTGCCGCCGAGATACCCGCCCGCCTGCACAAGACGGCAGGTCACCGCACCATCAAGGTGCTCGCAGATTTAGTGGTCTCCTTCGGCCGGGAGGACGAGTTCCACTCGGATGCAGCCATATTCACCGGTCAGGCACCGGAATTGGCCGATCTCATCGCCCAATGGCACGAATGGGGTATCGACGGTGTGCGCCTGCGGCCCGCGATCAACGCGCTCGACATTCCCGTCATAGTTGACGAACTCGTGCCCCTTCTTCAGGCCCACCACGGGTTCCGCACCGAGTATGAAAACGGAACCCTGCGCGCACGGCTCGGCCTGCCTACCGCCACCAACCGCTACGCAAGGAAGTCGGCATGAACGTCCCACTCTCGGTTCTCGACCTGTCCCCGGTCAGCGAAGGATCGGATGCCGCGACGGCGCTGCGTAATTCGATCGACCTGGCCCAGCATGCCGAGCAATGGGGCTACCGGCGCTACTGGCTCGCCGAGCACCACTTCGTCGCGGTCGCGAGCACCGTTCCCGCACTGGTCATCGCGCATATCGCTGCCGCCACCCGTCGGATCCGGGTAGGTGCCGGTGCCGTCCAGGTTGCCTCGACCACGGCCGCCGCGGTGGTGGAGAGTTTCGGCATCCTCGATGCGCTCTACCCGGGGCGTATCGACCTGGGACTCGGGCGCACGGGCCATCGCATCAGGGACCGGCTTGCCGGAAATGAGCAGAAGCCCGAACCTGCCCCGGCCCATGAGGTGGATGGGTTGTTCATCCCGCAGGCGCCGAAGGAGTTCGGTATCAAGGACAATCCGAAGCTGCGGGCCACCGTCGCTACCCTGCAGCAGCCGGGCGCACAGATCGCCGATTTCGATCAGCAGGTGTCCGATATCCAGGCGTTTCTTGACGGTACGTATGTCAGTCCGGAAGGTGTTGCGCTACATATCCGTCCGGGCGAGGGTGCCGATCTGCCGCTGTGGCTGTTCGGTTCCAGCAAGGGTGAATCGGCTCAGGTGGCGGCGCGGCGCGGTCTGCCCTTCGTGGCGAACTACCACGTGACGCCCTGGTCCACCCTGGAGGCTATCGAGGCGTACCGCGAGGCGTTCCAGCCCTCCGCGGCGCTGGCCGAGCCCTACATCATCGTCTCGGCGGACGCCGTGGCCGCCGACGACGAGCAGACCGCGCGTCATCTCACCAGCACCTTTGGTCGTTGGGTGCACTCGATCCGATCGGGGCATGGCGCCATTGCGTATCCCGACCCCGATGGTGCACAACCACTTACCGATGAGGAGCGCCGTCAGTCGGAAGATCGGGTCGTTACCCAGTTCGTCGGAGACGCGGGCCAGGTCGCCGAGCGGCTCGACACCCTGGTCAGGGTCACCGGTGCCGACGAACTGGTGGTCACTTCCATCACTCACCGGCACGAAGACCGGCGCAGGTCCTATGAACTCATTGCCAAGGAATGGGGGCTGATCTGATGAGCGCCCCGTCGGATCCGATTCAGGTTCGGGAAGGCAAGGACCGCAAGCCCATTCACCTGGCTGCGCATTTTCCGGGCGTCAACAACACCACGGTGTGGTCCGATCCCGCCTCGGGGAGTCAGATCGATTTTTCCTCCTTCGTGCATCTGGCCCGCACTGCTGAGCGTGGACTTTTCGACTTCTTCTTCCTTGCCGAGGGGCTGCGACTGCGTGAGCACCGCGGCCGAATCCATGACCTCGACGTTGTGGGCCGACCCGATACATTCACAGTGCTGGCCGCCCTCGGCGCCGTCACCGAACGGCTTGGTCTGGTGGGCACCATCAACACCACCTTCAACGAACCCTTCAATGTGGCAAGGCAATTCGCTTCTCTGGACCATCTCTCTGACGGACGGGCCGGCTGGAACATGGTCACCTCGTCCGACGCCTTCACCGGTGAGAACTTCCGGCGCGGCGGCTTCCTGGACCACGCCGACCGGTACCACCGGGCCGAGGAGTTCATCACCGTGGCACGCAAGTTCTGGGACAGCTGGGACGAATCAGGTGAGCCGCGACTGGTCAACCATCGGGGCGCGCAGTTCACCGTCCGTGGTGTGCCCACCGCGCCGGCATCTCCGCAGCGGCATCCGGTGCTGCTGCAGGCCGGGGATTCGGCCGACGGGCGTGACTTCGGCGCCAAGCATGCCGACGCGCTGTTCACCATCCACTCCTCGATTCCCGCGGGGCAGAAGTACTACGCCGACGTCAAGGCCCGTGCGGTCGCCCACGGCCGAAACCCGGATCAGCTCAAGGTTTTTCCTGGAGTCACCTACGTCCTGGGCGACACCGAGCAAGAGGCCATCGAGAAGGCCGCCTACATCAGGGACCAGCAGGTGGGCCCGCAGACGGCCCTTGCCTATCTGGAACAGGTCTGGGGCCGTGACCTGTCCGGATACGACCCGGATGGTCCCTTGCCGGATGTCGAGCCCACCGGAGACGACTCGATCACCCGGGGGAAGGCGCGCCACGGCGACCCGCGGGAGATTGCCGCGAAGTACCGGGAGATCGCGGAGGCCAAGAACCTGTCGATCCGCGAGCTGATCAAGGAGGTCACCTCGCGCCAGCAGTTCATCGGTACCCCCGCTCAGGTCGCGGCGGAGGTCGACCGCTACATCCAGGCCGATGCCTGCGATGGATTCATCCTGGTCCCGCACCTGACCCCGGCCGGCCTCGATGATTTCGTGGACACCGTGGTGCCGCTGTTACAGGAACGCGGTGCCTTCCGCAGCGAGTACGAACACGAGACGCTGCGCGAACACCTGGGACTGGACCCCATCTCTGGTGCGAGTGTCGGCTTTCCGCGCGAAACCGCGAGTGCGTAGCGCGCGAGAATCCAGCATTCGGCGCTAGGTGCGCAGGGCGATCTCGACCGCGTCGCGCAGTGACCCCGTCCACGCCGGGCCATGCCCCGGAGCCAGCACATCGGCGTCCACCTCGGCCAGAGCCTGCGCACTGCGACGTGCCTGTTCCATGTCCTTGGTGAACGGAGTGGGCAGCAGCTGTGGTCCCGAACGGCTCGCGATCGGGTGCCCGGTGATGATGGCATCTCCGACCACCAGCACGTGACCGGCGACCAGGAACGAGCAGTGACCTCCGGAATGACCGGGGGTCGGGATGGGAACGGGTGCACCCGGTAGATCCGCGAGCTCGGGACCGAGCGGAGCCGCCGTCGGAATGCCGTCACGGACCCCGGCGCCCAGCCGCATCGCGTGGATGACCCACGGCAGCCATCCGGGCCGCCACAGGTTCAGCACCACCTTGAAGGGCTCGGCCTGATCCACGTAGTCGCGCCGCACATTGCCCAACTCTGCGTTGTGGGCATACACCGGGACACCGTGTTCGGCGGCCCACCAGATCGCCGTCCCCATGTGGTCGATGTGCCCGTGCGTGAGCACCACGGCGCGCACGTCCTGTGGCTTGTGTCCCAGCGCCGCAATGGATTTCAAGACGTCATCGCGATCGCCCGGGTAGCCGGAGTCGAACAGTGCGACTCCCGAATCATCCGATGCGATCACCCAGTTGACCGCCTCTCCGTTGACCACATGTACGGCGTCGCTGACCTGGGTGATCTCGACCATGAAATAGAGAGTAATGAGTCCTTGGTTAGGGTGGTTGGAGAACTTGCGATGAGCGGTAAGCACCCTTGAGGCGAGGAGCGCGCGGATGGCACGGGAACTGAAGCTGGGATACAAGGCATCGGCGGAGCAGTTCGCGCCGCGTGAGCTCGTCGAGTTGGCGGTCGCCACCGAGTCGCACGGTTTCGACAGTGCGACCGTGAGTGATCATTTCCAGCCGTGGCGATACAACGGTGGTCACGCGCCGTTCTCGCTGGCCTGGATGACGGCCGTCGGCGAGCGTACCCAGCGCCTGCAGCTCGGCACCTCGGTGCTGACCCCCACCTTCCGGTACAACCCGGCGGTCACCGCACAGGCCTTCGCCACCATGGGGTGTCTGTACCCGGGCCGCATCTTCCTGGGTGTCGGCACTGGTGAGGCGCTCAACGAGATCGCCACCGGGTTCATCGGTGAATGGCCGGAATTCAAGGAGCGCTTCGCACGGCTGCGCGAGTCGGTCCGGCTCATGCGCGAACTGTGGACCGGTGAGCGCGTTGATTTTGAGGGTGATTACTACCGCACCCAGGGTGCTGCCATCTACGACGTGCCCGAGGGCGGCATCCCCGTCTACATCGCCGCCGGTGGCGCCGTCGTTGCCAAGTACGCGGGGCGTGCCGGCGACGGATTCATCTGCACCTCGGGCAAGGGCGAGGAGCTGTACAAGGACAAGCTCATCCCCGCCGTCAAGGAGGGTGCCGCACTGGCCGAGCGCAACTTCGACGACATCGACCGGATGATCGAGATCAAGATCTCCTACGACCCCGATCCGGAGAAGGCGCTGGAGAACACCCGCTTCTGGGCGCCGCTGTCGCTGACTCCCGAGCAGAAGCACAGCATCCACGACCCCATCGAGATGGAGCGCGCCGCCGACGAGTTGCCCATCGAACAGGTGGCCAAGCGCTGGATCGTCGCCTCCGACCCGGACGAAGCGGTCGCCAAGGTCGCCGATTATGTGGGCTGGGGCCTGAACCACCTGGTGTTCCACGCACCCGGACACGACCAGAAGCGGTTCCTGGAGCTGTTCAAGAACGATCTTGAACCTCGTCTCCGTAAGCTGGGATGAGCGCTTACGCGAAGACCGTTAGGTACAGATGAGTTCCCTAGTTCGTCGCTTTATCGATGCGGTCAACACCGTGCCGGTGATGGCATTGAACGTGCCCGGACTGCGCAGCTTGGCGGGCCGCTACTTCACCGTCGTCACCTACACCGGCCGTCGATCGGGGCAGATCTTCAGCACGCCGGTGAACTACTGGCGTTCGGGAGATGACATCGTGATCTGGGTCGGCATCCCCGAAAGCAAGAAATGGTGGCGCAATTTCCTCGGAGAGGGCAGGCCGCTGCAGCTCCGGCTCAACGGAGTTGATGTGCCCGGTTACGGAATCGCACGCAAAGACGACAGCGGCCGCGTGACGGTCACTGTTCGTCTTGGCGAGAGCTCCTAGAGCGAAGTCGGCGAGCCGATAGGGTCAGGTCATGCATGACGACCGGCGAATTATCGAGGACCGCATTCGGCGTTTCGTCGATAAGCGGCTGAACTGCGCCATCTACGTCGATTCGGCGCCGCTGACACTGACGGCGTGGACCGCACCGGGGGAGCCGGTCCCGTTCGCCGAGGCGGCGTCCCAGGAATTCACCGAGATCACTCCCGGGACGCCCTGGGGACCACCCTGGTCGACGATGTGGCTGCACGTGACTGGAACCGTTCCGGAGCGGTGGCGCGGCCGGTCCGAGGGTGCCCCGGAGATTAGGGTCGAACTCGGCTTCACCGGCGGGCCGGGCTTCAACGCCGAGGGGTTGGTGTACCGGCCCGACGGCACCGTGGTGAAGGGCATCGCGCCGCGCAACGCGTTCGTGCCCATCGACGATCCGGACGCCCCGGTGGACTTCTACATCGAGGCTGCCGCCAACCCGGACATCGGCAAGCATTTCTGGTCGCCAATGCCATTGGGAGACAAGGCCACTTCCGGTGATGAGGCGCTGTACCGGCTGGGTGGTATCGACCTTGCGCTGCGCGACCTGAACCTGTGGGGGCTGCAGCAGGACATCGCAACCCTGGACGGGCTGATGCATACGCTCCCCGAGGACCTGCCGCGCCGCCACGAGATTCTGCGCGCGCTGGAACGCATGGTGGACACGGTGGATCCCGAGGATCTCGCGGGTACCGCGGCCGACGGACGTGCCGAACTCGCCGAGGTGCTGGCGCGCCCAGCGTATGCCAGTGCCCATCGGATCACCGCCGTCGGGCACGCTCATATCGACTCGGCGTGGCTGTGGCCGGTGCGTGAGACGGTCCGTAAGTGTGCACGGACCTTCTCGAACATGGTCGACCTGATGGACCGGCATCCAGACTTCCGATTCGCCTGCTCCTCGGCGCAGCAGTACGCGTGGATCAAGGACAAGTACCCCACCCTGTTCGCTCGCATCAAGGAGAAAGTTGCTGCGGGACAGTTCATTCCGGTGGGCGGAATGTGGGTTGAGGCCGATACGAACATGCCCGGCGCGGAGGCGATGGCCCGCCAGTTCGTGGCGGGCAAGCAGTTCTTCCTCGACGAGTTTGGGATCGACACCCCGGAGGTGTGGCTGCCCGACTCGTTCGGCTACTCCGCGGCGATGCCCCAGATCGTCACCGCTGCCGGTTCGGAATACTTTTTGACACAGAAGATTTCGTGGAACTCAGTCAACCGGATGCCGCATCACACCTTCATCTGGGAAGGGATCGACGGCACCGGGGTGTTCACGCATTTCCCGCCCGTCGACACCTACAACTCCGATCTGGGCGGCGGCGACCTCGCGCATGCGCAGCGCAACTACCGCGACTCCGGGGCGGGCACCATGTCGCTGGTGCCCTTCGGCTACGGAGACGGGGGCGGCGGCCCCACCCGCGAAATGCTTGCCTACGCCACGCGCAAGCGGTCGCTGGAAGGCTCACCCACGGTGGCCCTGGGTACCCCGGCGGAGTTTTTTGCCGCCGCCCAAGCCGAGTACGCCAACCCGCCGCGCTGGTCCGGTGAGCTCTACCTGGAGCTGCACCGCGGCACGTACACCTCGCAGGCGAACACCAAGCAGGGCAACCGACGCAGCGAGCACTTGCTGCGCGAGGCAGAGCTATGGGCGGCGACGGCAGCGGTGCACGCCGGACACGAGTACCCGTACGACGAGCTGGACGAGATCTGGAAGCTGGTGCTGCTGCAGCAGTTCCACGACATCCTGCCCGGCAGCTCCATCGCCTGGGTGCACCGGGACGCCGAACGGAACTACGCGGCGATCGCGACGAGGCTGGAAGCCATCATCGAATCCGCGACGCGGAGCCTGGCGGGCCAGGGTGACCACAGACTGGCCTTCAATGCTGCGCCGCACGATCGCGACGGGGTACCCGCGCTGGGCGCCGCTGTCGCCGATCAGCCCACCTCCGTCACTCCCGTGACGAGTGACGGAGGGTTCCTGCTGGACAACGGGATTCTGGCGGCCACCTTCGATGCCGACGGTCTGTTGGTCTCCCTCGTCGATGCTGCCAGCGGCCGGGAGGCCATGGCGGCGCCGGGGAATCTGCTGCAGTTGCATCGCGATACGCCGAACCAGTGGGACGCCTGGGATATCGACGGCTTCTACCGGAACACCGTCACCAATCTGACGCCGGCGAGCTCGGTTGCCGCCGCGGACGGTGCGCTGGTGATCAAGCGCGAATTCGGCAATTCACACCTTGTGCAACGCATCACGCTGCAGGATGGCGCGCCCGCACTGGACATCGAGATCGATATCGACTGGCACGAGTCCGAGAAGCTGCTCAAATTGGCGTTCCCGTTCGACGTGCAGGCCGACCGATCGGCGTCGGAAACCCAGTTCGGCCATGTGTATCGGCCCACGCACGCCAACACCTCGTGGGACGAAGCCAAGTTCGAGATCTGCGCGCACCGCTGGGTGCATGTGGGCGAATCCGGATACGGCGTGGCGGTGGCCAACGATTCGACCTACGGACATGACATCAGCAGACGTGGCACCACCACCGTGGTGCGGATGTCCCTTTTACGTGCCCCGCTTTTCCCGGATCCCGATTGCGATCAGGGACATCACCGATTGAGGTTCTCGGTGCGGCCCGGTGCGACGATCGGCGACGCCGTCGAGCAGGGGTACCGGCGCAACCTCGACACGCGAGTTGTCGACGGCGCCGCGGCGAGCATCGAACCTCTTGTCAGCCTGGATAACCCGGCCGTCATCGTGGAGTCGGTGAAGCTGGCCAACGACCGCAGCGGTGATCTGATCGTCCGGCTCTACGAGTCGCGCGGTGGACGGGCCGATGTGAGCATCCATGCGAATTTCAGCCACGACGGGGTGGCCGTGACCGATCTGCTGGAACGGCCGATCGAGTATCCGGATGCGATCAAACTCTGGGTCAACGATATTCAACTGACATTGCGTCCGTTCAAGATTCTGACGCTGCGATTCACTCGTGTAGGAAGGCGTGCATGACCGAGCCCAAGGCATCCAGTATCTACATTGCCTCACCCGAAGGTGATACCGGAAAGTCCACCGTCGCACTGGGTGTGATGCATCGGCTGGCCGCCTCGGTGGCACGCGTGGGCGTGTTCCGCCCCATCGCGCGGTCCGGGGAAAGTGTGGACTACATCCTGGAACTGCTACTGGAGCAGAGCACCGCCGACATCGCCTATGAGGACTGTCTGGGCGTCTCGTACCACGATCTCCATCAGGATCCAGATGCGGCGATCGCCCAGATCGTCGACAGGTACCACGCGGTCGCGGAGCGCTGTGATGCCGTAGTGATTGTCGGCAGCGACTACACCGACGTCGCGAGTCCCAGCGAGCTGAGTACCAACGCCCGCATCGCGGTCAATCTCGGCGCACCGGTTCTGTTGACCATCAAGGGATTCGGTCGAACTCCGGACGAGGTGGCGGCCCTTGCCGAGGTCTGTCTCGGCGAGCTCAAGGTGCAGCGTGCGCACACCGCCGCCATTGTGGCCAACCGGTGTAATCCCGATCAGCTGGACGAGGTGCGCCAGGCGTTATCGCGTTTCGACAAGCCCGCCTGGGTGCTGCCCGAGGTACCGCTGCTGGTCTCGCCGTCGGTAGAAGAGCTCATGAAAGCGGTGAAGGGCTCGTTGGTCAGCGGCGACGAGGCGCTACTGTCCCGCGAGGCTACCAGCTTCATGGTGGCGGGCATGACCGCCGAGCACTGTTTGGAGCGCCTGCAAGAGGGGCAGGCCGTCATCTTCCCCGCCGACCGATCCGATGTGCTGCTGGCGGTGGCGAGCGCGCATGTGGCGGAAGGATTTCCATCGCTGTCCGCGATCATCCTCAACGGTGGACTGAAGCTGCACCCGCGGATCGCCGACCTGGTGGACGGGATCGGGCTGCGGTTGCCGATCATCGAGACGGATTCGGGCACATTCGAGACCGCGAGCGCCGCAGCGCATGCCCGCGGCCGGGTCACGGTGGCTTCGGCCCGCAAGATCGACACCGCGCTGGCGCTGATGGATCGATATGTTGATGGCGCGGATCTCATCGCGCAGCTGGCCATTCCGATTCCCTCGGTCACCACGCCGCAGATGTTCGAGTATCAGCTGCTGGATCGGGCGCGGGACAACCGTAAGCGCATCGTGCTCCCGGAGGGCGACGACGACAGGATCCTCAAGGCGGCCGGGCGGCTGCTGCAGCGCCAGGTCGCAGATCTGACAATCCTGGGTGAAGAGGCGGAAATTCGTTCCCGCGCAGCCGAGCTGGGTGTGGACATCTCGAATGCCCTGGTGGTCAGCCCCAAGACCAGTGAGCTCGCCGAGCAGTTCGCGGGCCAGTACTTCGAGCTGCGCAAGCACAAGGGCATGACTCCTGATCGTGCGCGCGAGATCATGCGCAACGTCTCGTACTTCGGCACCATGCTGGTGTACAACGACATCGTCGACGGCATGGTGTCGGGCGCGGCGCACACCACCGCGCACACCGTGCGTCCCGCCTTCGAGATCATCAAGACCAACCCGGATGTCTCCACGGTGTCCAGCATCTTCCTGATGTGCCTGGCCGACCGGGTATTGGCCTATGGCGACTGCGCCATCGTGCCCGACCCCACCTCCGAGCAGCTGGCCGATATCGCCATCTCCTCGGCGCGCACGGCTGCCCAGTTCGGCATCGACCCGCGGGTTGCGATGCTGTCCTACTCGACGGGAAACTCGGGTAGCGGTGCCGAGGTCGAAAAGGTTCGTATTGCAACCGAATTGGTTCGTACCAGGCAGCCCGAGCTGCTGGTCGAGGGTCCCATCCAGTACGACGCGGCAGTGGAGCCCTCGGTGGCGGCCACCAAGATGCCCGACTCCCCGGTCGCCGGACGCGCGACGGTGCTGATTTTCCCTGACCTCAACACCGGGAACAACACCTACAAGGCGGTGCAACGCAGCGCCGGGGCCATCGCCATCGGGCCTGTGCTGCAGGGCTTGCGCAAACCCATCAATGATCTCTCCCGCGGCGCTCTGGTGGAGGACATCGTCAACACGGTCGCGATCACCGCGATCCAGGCTCAGGACCTGACCCGATGAGCGCGGTACTGGTCCTCAACTGCGGCTCGTCTTCGGTGAAATACCAGCTCATCGAACCGGATTCGGGCCGGGTGGACGCGCACGGGCTGGTTGAGCGCATCGGTGAAGAGCCGGTCCGCAATCACGAAGAGGCACTGCGGCTGGTTTTCGACTCCATCAACACCGACGACGTGGTGGTGGTGGGCCATCGTGTGGTGCACGGCGGACAGAAGTTCCACGAGCCGACGGTGCTCGACGACGCCGTGGTCGCGCAGATCGCGGAGCTGTCGTCACTGGCGCCGCTGCACAATCCGGCCGGTGTGCAGGGCATCGAGGTGGCCCGCCGCCTGCTACCCGATGTGCCGCAGGTGGCGGTGTTCGACACCGCGTTCTTCTACAGCCTGCCGCCAGCGGCGGCCACCTATGCGCTCGATCGTGAGGTCGCCGAGCGATACGGCGTGCGGCGCTATGGATTCCACGGCACCTCGCATCAATACGTGTCACAGCAGGCCGCCAGCTACCTGGGACGCGCGTACGCCGACATCAACCAGATCGTGCTGCACCTGGGTAACGGCGCATCGGCGTCGGCGATCCTGCATGGCCGCGCCGTGGAGACCTCGATGGGCCTCACTCCGCTGGAGGGCCTCGTGATGGGCACCCGTACCGGCGATATCGACGCCGGCATCGTGTTCCATTTGGCGCGCCATGGCATGAGCATCGATGAGATCGACACGGTGTTCAACCGCCGTTCCGGCATGCTCGGACTCTGCGGGGCCAACGATTTTCGTGAAATTCATCGGCTGATCGAGGCGGGAGACGCATCGGCGCAGCTTGCGTACAACGTTTATGTGCACCGGCTGCGCAAGTACATTGGCGCCTACATCGCGACATTGGGTGGCGCCGATGTCATCTCCTTCACCGCCGGGGCGGGCGAGAACGACGCAGTGCTGCGTGCCGATGCCATGGCCGGACTCGAAGTGCTCGGCATAGAGCTCGATCCGGAACGAAACCTGTTGAGATCCAGCGAAATTCGCCGCATCTCCACCGATGATTCACGGGTGACGGTGCTGGTGGTGCCCACTAACGAGGAACTGGCCATCGCCAGGGCGGCGGTGGGGGCGGCTCTAAAGCAGTGAGGTCGGCCGGGTGGCGTTGGCCAGATCAACCAGTGCATAACGGTGGGCGCGCTCGGTGGCCCGGCGGGCCAGCGCCCGCAGGCTCCGCTCAACACCTTGGCGCAGGCCGCGTTTGGTGAACGGGACACCCAGGATGTGGTGTCCGGTCGAATGATTGGTCTTGATCCAGTCCAGTGCGGTCCCGAGCACCAGCGCACGGATCTGCAGCACGCGCGGTTCCGTCTCGGGTAGTGCTTCCACCCTGCGGGCCGCCTCGCGGATGTCGTCCTCGGTGACCTCGGTGAGCGTACGACCCGAAAGTAGGGTGACGGCACTGGTGAGGCGCGCGGTGGTGAAATGGCGCGACGTGGGGGGCACGTTGTCGAGCATGCGCACCGCCTCGGCTCGCTCCCCGCGGGAGGCCAGGGTGCGAGCCAACCCGTATCCCGCGGAGATGACGCTGTTGTCGGTGGACCAGACGGTGCGGTAGAAGTCGAGGTTCTTCTCGTCATTGCCCAGTTCGGCGGTGGCGGCAAGTGCCATCTTGGGGGCGATCTCACCGGGCAAGAAGTCCAGAACGGCGGTGAAATGCTTTGTGGCTTGGTCGTAGTCACCGTTGAGAAGGGCCGCCATGCCGCGGTACCAGGTCAGTCGCCACGGGGTGCCTACCCTGTCTTCGAGCTGATCCAGCTTGCTGTTGGCCTTGGCGACATCGCCCAGATCGAGGAGCGCGCGTGCCTCCATGAGGGGCAGCTCCATCGATTCGGTCAGGTCCACGCCGTCGGCGTCGATGCGGCCCAGGCGGGCGGCCTTCAAGGATTCGAGGGTCTGTATCGGCTGGCTCAGCACGGTCGCCTGCAGGATGGCGGCACCCACGTCGGTGGGGTCGAGAAGCGGAACCTGAAGAGCCGTCACGATATCCGGCGCCGTCAGGCTCGGCGGGTGAGCCAGTCCATCGACGTAGACGTCGGTGTGGGCTACCAGCAGGTCGACCCCGAAGGTGGACCGGGACGGGCTGAACAGAGTGGACATACCCGGGCGTGGTGTGCCTGAGTCCAGCGCCACCACCTCGCGTAGTACTCCCACCAGCTGAGTGGCCATCTCCTCGGCGCTGCCGAATCGAGCGGTGGGATCGGGATCGATGGCCCGGCGCAAAAGTCGGTGATACGAGTCGTACTTGGCGAGCACCGGATCTTCGTTGGGCAGCCCGTCCTTGTATCGGCCCTTGCGGGTGGGCATGCGCAGGGTCAGCGCCGCGAGGGTGCGCCCCACCGTGTAGATATCCGACGCGACAGTGGGCCCGGTCCTGGAGATTTCGGGTGCCTGGTAGCCGGGAGTTCCGTACAGGTTGCCGTAGGCGTTGACCGCGGCCACCGCGCCCAGGTCGATGAGTTTGAGCTGCTCCTCGGTGACCATGATGTTCTCGGGCTTGAGGTCGTTGTAGGTGAGCCCAACCGAGTGCAGAAAGCCCAGTGCGGGAAGAATTTCCAGCATGTAGGCAATGGCCTGTGCGACGGGTAGGGTCTTGCCCTTGGGCTGTTTGAGCGAGGTACCGCCGACGTACTCCATCACGATGTATCCGACCGGATTCCCGTGCTGGTCGGGGTGTTCGACGAAGTTGAAGATCTTCACGATCGAGGGGTGCGCCACCTCGGCGAGGAATCGCCGCTCGGCCATTGCGATGTTCTGTGCTTCGGCGTCGCCGGAATGCACCAGACCCTTGAGCACTACCGGACGGTCGTTGACGTTGCGGTCCACCGCGAGGTAGATCCATCCCAGACCGCCATGGGCGATGCAACCCTTGATGGCGTACTGCCCGGCAATCACATCGCTGGGATTCAGCTGCGGCAGAAAGGAAAAGGTGGACCCACAGGCCGGGCAGGTGCCCTCACTGCAGGCGGGGCCATCCTCCGTGGAGCGGCCCACCGGTTTACCGCAGTTCCAGCAGAATCGTTTGGACTCTTCGACGACCGGATTGGTCATCAAGGCGGCCAGTGGATCGATTTCCGGAACACGCGGGATCTCGACCAGGCCGCCGCCGAGCCGGCGGGTGGGGGAGAGCCGGACTCGTGTGGTGGTGGCGCGGACCTCTGGCTGTGTGGTGGGTTGGGTGGTGGGCTGGGTGAAATCGGGGGCACGGAACACGGCCTGGGTAGCCATGGGGCGCATCGTGGACGCGGAGTCCGCATCCAGGTCCGCCAGGGATGCGGGCCGCGTGCCCGGACCTTCGTCTTCGTCCGCGTCGTCGACCAGATCCTCTGGGTCTTCCAGGCTGCCGGGATCTTTACTCATCAGTCCCGGTACTTTGCGCTCGGAGGTGCGGGGGCGGGCCCCAGCACGCTCAGCCATTTGCGGTACAAGGCATTCCAGGTGCCGTCGCGCCGGATGCGTTCCAGGGTGCGATTGACGTACCGGACCAGATCGGTGTTCTCCAGCTTCATGCCGATTCCGTACGGCTCATCGCTCATGTTGGGCCCGATGATGTGCAGGTACGGATCCTGGGACATCAGGCCGGCGAGTATCGAGTCGTCGGTGCTCACCGCGTCGACCTGGCGTTGTTGCAGTGCCACAAGGCAATCCGCCCATGTCACCACCGACATGATGACCGGCGGCGGGGTGATCTGCGAGAGCCGGTTCAAGGAAGTGGTGCCGCGCGCGGCGCACACCCGTCTGCCGGAGAGGTCCTGTGCGTTGGTGATGCCCGAATCCCTGCTGGTCAGAATCCGTTGGTAGGTCATCAGATAGACGGTCGAGAAATTGACCTCCTTGCGCCGTGCGCAGGTGATGGTCATGGTCTTCACCACGATGTCGACGGTCGAGTTCTTCAATGCCGCGATGCGATCTGCCGAGGACAGAATCCGGTACTCCACCCGCTCGGGGGTGCCGAAGATGTCGCGAGAGATCTCCCCGGCGATATCGACATCGAATCCGGTCAGTTCCCCGGTGATCGGGTCGCGGAAGCTGAACAAGTTGCTTCCGATGTCCAACCCGACGATGAGCCGGCCGCGCCTGCGGATCGCCGCGACCGCGTCATCGTTGGCGGCCCGGTCGTTGGTGGGCCGCAGACTCGCGGTGGGGTCGCATGAGGTGTCGACCTTGGTCAGCGGCGCGAGGTTGGGTTCCTGCTCGGTCATCTCGGCGGGGGTCGGCCTCGGCACGGTGAGTTGTGGCAGCGGAGTGGAGTTCTCGGGCGTCGAGCATCCGGCCAGCACGGTGGCGATGACCGCCAACGCGGCGAGTCTGCGTGCCGTGCCCTGCGTCGCTGTTCTCATCATCGGTACTCGCTCAGCCTCGGCCACAGACCGACTCCCACGCATATTGCGCCGCCCACCGAGAGGATCAACGCGCCCGCGGAGGACAAGGTCAACGCGCGTTCGGCATTGAGAACACCCGAGCGGAGTTGGCGGCGGCTGTCCTGAACGCCGTTGCGCAGCGCCGCATCGAGGCTGTCGAAGGCCGGTGTCGAGTCCGATTCGCTGCTGCCCAGTGCCACCTGGGTGGCGGCCTGGTAGTTGCCGACGCCGATGTAGGCGTTGATCCGGTCATCGGCCTGCCGCCACCTGGTGAGCAGCTGCTGCGCCCGCTCCAGGTCCGCGCGGGCAATGGCATCCGGGTTGCTCAGATACTCGCCGATCTTGCGGTCCATCTCGTCGATGCGGTCGTAATAGGACTTCTTGCGCACACTCTCATCGCCGCGGCGGATCAGTGCCAGCGTCTCGTCGGCGCGGGCCTGCTGAGCCGAGATGACCAGTTGAGTGATGGTTTTCAGCGAGTGGGCGCCGCCGTTGCGCGCGTCGGTGCCCAGCGAGGCAGAGACGGCCAGTGCGATACCCACCCAAACCACCATAAGCAGTAGGGCCGCGCCGCCCGCCAGCATGCCGGGATTGATGAGGCGCCGCGTCTGCTTGGACAACCAGCGATGGCCCAGGACCCCACCGATCATGGTGGCCAGCACGATGAGGATCACCGGGAAGGGCACCCGGGTGGATGCGCTGGTTTCCTGATCGACGCGGTTAGACGTTTCCTCGTAGAGGAGCTGCGCGTCCGGAAGGATCGTGTGCTGCATCAGTGCGGAGGCCTCGCTCAGGTACGAGGCGCCGACAGGATTACTGGCCCGATTGTTGGTGCGCGCGGTCTCGACGAGTCCGGTGTAGACCGACAGTTCGGCGTTGATGCGGCTCAGTAGCTCCTGCATCGGCCGGTCGGTGAGACCGCTGGACGCGGCGACGAGTGCGGTCGAGGCATCGGTGATGGCCTGCTCGTACCGTTCACGGACGCCCTGCGGTTCGGTGCCCGCGATGAACGCGGTGGTCGCCGCGGCATCGGCGACCGACAGGGTGCTGTACAGCTGCCCGGCGGAGTACGCCAGCGGCTCGGTGTGGTTGAGCACCGTGCTCAGGGCGAGTTGCCGGTTCTGCACGCTCGCCGAAGTGGCCACCGCGGACAGCACGCCGGCGGTGGCCAGGACGATACCGAGCATCAGAATCTTGCCGGGAGTGGACTTGAGGAACCACCACCACGGATGAGCCGGCACGACGGGTGTTGTCGCGCCGACGGGCTCGGTCGACGGGTGTGCTAACCGCGTCGTCCCGACAGTCACCTCTTACCTTCCTCTCCCGGCCTTAATGGGAAGTCTAAGAGCATATTTAGTCTTTGGTGGCTCTACTGTGGACTCTGTGCGTGGCGACGGTGACGGATGGGTTGTCGCTGACACGGGTGCGCGATTCTGGGGGCGGTTCGGTGCAGCGGGTTTGCTGTTGCGCGCACCGCTGGCGAGCGGCCAGCCCGCGGTGCTGCTCCAGCACCGGGCCTGGTGGAGTCATCAGGGTGGCACCTGGGCGTTGCCAGGCGGGGCGCGGGACAGCCATGAGTCGGCCGAGCAGGCGGCGGTCCGGGAGGCAGCCGAGGAAGCGGGAATCGAGCCGGGCGCCATGACCATCCGCTCCTCGGTGGTGACCAAACGCATTGACGGCCAGGCGCACTGGACGTACACGACGGTTGTTGCCGATGCCCCCGAGTTGTTGCCCACCGAGGCCAATCACGAGAGCACCGAGCTGCGATGGGTGCCCGAGGAAAAGATCGAGGGAATGCGGTTGCATCCCGGGTTCAAGTCGGCGTGGCCGCTGCTGCGGGTGGTCGCGACGCTGCAGGGGACATCGAATGGTTTCTCCGGACCCGGCACCGTCGAGCTCGAGCCCGGGCGCTTCGCCTGGCAACTGCCGTAGCGTTCGGTTATGCGTACCGGATTTCTCCTGATGCTGGCCGTGATCACGAGCGTGCTGATGGGTGCCTGCAGCTCAGAGAAAGCCGAGAGCGGGCCGGGCGAGCGCAACGAGGTGGTGGCGACCGCGCTTGCTCGCGTCGAGGCTGACCTGGGTAAACCCGTCAAACTGGACGTGAAGACGTTCAAGAGTGCTGACGACTGGGCGCTGGTCGACGGTCAACTGCAGGACACCGGCGGCTCCGCCCCCAGCCGGTATGAGGGCCTGCTCAGAAAGACCGGCCCGAAGTGGACCATTCTCGAGAGCGTGATCGGGTCCACCGATGCGCAGTGGGTGGGCTGGAAGGCGAAGTATCCGGAGGCTCCGGCGCAGATCTGGCCCTGAGGCGTACGCCGAGCGCATACCGGGTGCGGCAGATCTGCGTGGTCTACGTGCGTGCGGTATGCGCCGGGTGAACTAGCTCGCGAAGGGACGCTGCCGCCGCACCGGGATCGACCGACGCGGTGATCGCCCGCACCACGACAATCCGCGACGCTCCGGCCGCGACCACCTCAGGCACCCGCGCCTCGTCGATACCGCCGATCGCGAACCAGGGCTTGGCAGTTCCGAGCGCTGCGGCCGTGCTGACAAGTTCGAGACCGGCGGCGGTACGGCCCGGTTTGGTGGGGGTCGGCCAGCACGGCCCGCAGCAGAAGTAGTCGACCTCGGTATCCAGGGCCGCCTGGCGGGCCTGAGCAGCGTCATGTGTGGACCGGCCGATCAGCACGTCCGGACCGACGATCTCCCTGGCGACCGCAAGAGGCAGGTCATCCTGGCCGAGATGCAGGATGTCGGCCCCGGCCGCGCGGGCGATATCGGCACGGTCGTTGACCGCGAACAATGCGCCGTGACGTGCGGCGGCCGCACCGAGAACAGCCAGGCACTCCAGTTCTTCGGTGGGCTCAAGCCGCCCGAACTGCTGCTCGCCGACTGATCCCTTGTCGCGCAGCTGCACGATGTCGACCCCGCAGGCAAGGGCGGCATCCACGAATTCGGCGAGATCGCCGCGCTCGCGGCGCGCGTCGGTACAGAGATAGAGGTGGGCAGACCCAAGCCGGGCCGAACGCGGGTGCATAGTCGAAGACGCTAGCGTTGTAGGTGTAAGTAACGCGGGAGCCCCAGGATGAGCGGGCTGAGAGTGGGCCAACGAATCCGGCCCTGACCGTCCGACCTGATCCGGGTCATGCCGGCGAAGGGAGTGACTCCGATTGTGATGTCGTCTCAACCAGGCTCTGTCGCCGTCATCGGCGGCGGGGTCATCGGGCTTTCCGTCGCACGTGAAGCTGCCCGCCGCGGCTGGCAGGTCACCGTCCACGACGACGGCCGAAAGGGCCCGTCCTGGGTGGCGGGCGGCATGCTTGCGCCCTACAGCGAGGCCTGGCCCGGTGAGGATGACCTGCTGGATCTGGGTATCGAATCCCTCGGGATCTGGCGCGACGGCTTCATCGACGAGGACGTGGCAGGCGCGGTGATCACCGCGCGGGGGTCACTTACCGTGGCCGTCGACACGGCCGACGTCGGTGAGCTGAGGACCATGGCGGACTGGCTGGCCGGGCGCGGTCATACCGTTGCCGCGACCACCAATGCCCGCGACATCGAGCCGCTGCTGGCGCAGAACATCCGCCGCGGATTCACCGCGCCCGAAGAACTCGCCGTCGACAATCGCGCGGTGTTGGATGTGTTGGCCACCGAATGCGAGGCGCTCGGTGTGCGTAAGGGCCCTGCGGTTACCCACACCGAAGACGCATCCGCCGATCAGATCGTGATCGCGAACGGGGTGCAGGCGGCAACACTCGCGAATCTGCCGATTCGTCCGGTGAAGGGCGAGGTACTGAGGCTGCGACGGCGACCCGGCGCGATGCCCCCGCCCGCGAACGTGATCCGGGCGCGGGTACACGGACGCCATGTCTACCTGGTGCCCCGGCACGACGGTGTCGTCGTGGGCGCCACGCAGTACGAGCATGGCCACGACACCGCGCCTGCCGTGGCGGGCGTGCGGGATCTGCTCGACGACGCGTGCGCGGTGCTGCCCTGTCTGGGGGAGTACGAATTCGCCGAATGCGCGGCGGGTCTGCGCCCGATGACCGATGACAATCTGCCCATGGTGGGCAGGATCGACGATCGGACTCTCGTGGCCGCCGGTCATGGCCGTTCGGGGTTTCTCCTCGCGCCGTGGACGGCGAAGACGATCGGGGTGGTGCTTGACGGAGGCCAGCCGCCGGATGCCGTCGATCCCCGCCGGTTTGAGAAGGCACATAGTCAGGAGGCCCGATGAACATTCAGGTAAATGGTGATGCGCGCGAGGTCACCGAGGGTGCCAACATCTGGCAGCTGCTCGACCAACTGGGCTTTCCCGAGTGCGGTATCGCGGTAGCTATCAACCACACCGTCGTGCCCAAATCCGATTGGGACACCACGGTTTCCGACGGCGCCCTGGTCGAAGTCGTCACCGCGGTGCAAGGGGGGTAGGTGCTGTGGTTAGTGCAGACGAACCGCTGTGTATCGCGGGCCGCTCATTCGGTTCGCGGCTCATCATGGGCACCGGTGGCGCCGCGAATCTCTCGATTCTGGAAAGGGCACTGCTGGCCTCCGGTACCGAGCTGACTACCGTCGCGATCCGGCGGGTGGATGCTTCCGGGGGCACTGGAGTGCTGGATCTGCTCAAGCGACTCGACATCATGCCGTTGCCCAACACCGCGGGATGTCGCGGCTCCGCCGAGGCCGTGCTGACCGCGCAACTGGCCCGTGAGGCGCTGGAGACCAACTGGATCAAGTTGGAGGTGATCGCCGACGAACGCACGCTTCTTCCCGATGCCGTGGAGTTGGTGCGTGCGGCCGAGCAACTCGTGGACGACGGGTTCGTGGTACTGCCTTACACGACCGACGATCCGGTGCTGGCTCGCAGATTGGAAGACGTGGGATGCGTCGCGGTGATGCCACTCGGAGCGCCCATCGGCACCGGGTTGGGCATCACCAACACACATAACATCGAGATGATTGTGGCGGCCGCCGGAGTGCCGGTGATCCTGGACGCGGGAATCGGCACCGCCAGCGATGCCGCACTCGCGATGGAACTCGGCTGCGATGCCGTGCTGCTCGCGACGGCCGTGACCCGCGCCGCCGATCCCGAGCGCATGGCCGCGGCCATGGCAGCAGCCGTAACCGCCGGGCACCTCGCGCGTCACGCCGGCCGCATACCCCGTCGATTTTGGGCCCAGGCCTCCAGCCCGGCACCGGACGGACCCGCAGTGCAATAGCTGGCATAGTGGGCCGCATGATCGAACTGCGGTCGCTGACCAAGGTCTATGGGCAGACCCCGGCGGTCGATGACCTCTCGGTAACCATCGAGCCGGGCGTCGTGACCGGGTTCCTTGGACCCAATGGGGCAGGTAAGTCGACGACGTTGCGCATGATCGTCGGGCTGGCTCGCCCGACGTCCGGGACCGCGACTATCGGTGGCAAGCAGTATCACGAGATCGACCATCCGCTGCGCGAGGTTGGGGCGCTGCTGGATCCCAAGCAGTTTCACCCCAATCGGACGGCGCGTAACCACTTGAGGTGGATCGCCGCTGCCAATGACATTCCTTCCCGGCGGGTGGACGAAGTGCTGGAGATGGTCGGGCTGACCGACGTGGCCGGTCGTCATGCCGGCACCTTCTCCCTGGGCATGTCGCAGCGCCTGGGCATTGCCGTGGCACTGCTCGGCGATCCCCAGGTATTGCTGTTCGATGAGCCGGTCAACGGCCTGGACCCCGAGGGCATCCATTGGATTCGGACTCTGATGCAGAGTCTGGCCGCACAGGGCCGCACGGTGCTGGTCTCCAGTCACCTGCTTTCTGAAATGGCCAACACGGCAGACCAATTGGTGGTCATCGGCCGCGGCCGGCTTATCGCGGCGACATCTATGCATGAGTTCGTCAGTCGGGCCGGTGCCGATGTGGTGCGGGTGCGCAGTCCTCAGCTCGAGACCTTGCGCACGGCGGCGGAGGAAAGTGGCTTCTCGGTGCACGTTTCTGAACACGGTGGAGAGGCAAGCGTGCTGGAAATCAGCGGTGCTCTTATCGAACAGGTTGGCGAGCTTGCCGCACGTCGTGGCGTCACGTTGTACGAACTTTCCCCGCAACGGGTTTCGTTGGAGGACGCGTACCTGTCGCTGACCGATGATGCCGTGCAGTACCGCAGCCAGGTGTCTGCGGACGCAGTTGCGGACGCGGAGGGTGTTCGCTGATGGGCGTTATCGCGGCCGAGCGGATCAAGGTATCCACCTCGCGTTCTGCGGTGTGGTGCAGCCTGCTTGCCCTGGCCTTGGGTTTGGGATTGGCGGGCCTGCAGGGCGGATCGGCCTCTGTGTACGCGCCGATCACCCCTGGTGACGCCGCGGGCGGTGCGACTGTCGTGGGGGTGCCGCTGCTGATGGTGCTCGCCGCGATGACGGTGACCAATGAGAATCGAACCGCAATGGTGCGAACCACCTTTCAGGCCTCGCCCAACAGGTTGTCGGTAATTGGCGCCAAGGCCCTGGTCGCGGGGGTCTGGGTGGCAGCGGTCACCGCGGTCACCACGCTGACCTCGATCGTGCTGGTGCGCGCCATGGCCGGACCGGTGGCGGGCGCGAACTTGACGCTCGACAGTGCTGGCGTGTGGAACACGATTGGTTCGGTGAGCGTGTACGCGTTCTTGTGTGCGGTACTCGCGGTGGCGATAGGGGTGTTGCTGAAGCACACCGCGGGTGCTGTTGCGGTGCTGCTGTTGTGGCCGACGGTGCTCGAGTTGATGCTGGGCTGGCTCACTGATGCCGGAAAGGCGTTGCAGCCCTTCCTTCCTTTCGCGAACGGAATCAGGTTTACCGGTGTGCCGTGGTACACCTCCGACGGTGTGCGCTTCGTTTGGGGCACCACCGGCTCTCTCATCTACTTTGCTACCGTGGTTGTCATCACGCTCGCTGCGGCCCTGGCCGTCGTGCAGCGACGCGACGTCTAAGTCGGACAAGGGAGAACCATGGGGACCAAGCGGGTTGTGTGTGCGGTTGCGGTGTCCGCGGTATGCGCACTGGCGACAGCGACGGCGTGCGATCGGGATGGCGGCGACGCACCCCGCTCGGTGCCGCAGGCAGGCTCCGCGGAGGCGGTTGGTTTCGCGCACTCGCTTCACGAGAAGGTGACCGTCGACAACGTCGTGAAGCACCTCGCGGAGCTTCAGGGGATCGCCGACAAGAACAACAACACTCGGGCGGTGGGCACTCCCGGCTTCGATCAGAGTGTCGACTATGTGGTAAAGACACTGAAAGACAAGGGATTCGACGTACAGACGCCCGAGTTCGACTTCAAGTACTTCCAGGCTAAATCGTTGGATCTGACGGTCGGCTCCAAGAAGATCGACGCCGCAGTGCTGTCGTACTCACCGGGCGGTCAGGTTCAGGGACGGCTGGTCGCGGCCCGTGCGGAAGAATCGCCGGGCTGCACCGCCGAGGATTACGACGGTCTGGATGTCAAGGGCGCCGTGGTCCTGGTCGACCGTGGAGCGTGCCCGTTCGCCGAGAAGGAGAGGGCTGCCGCCGAGCGCGGCGCGGTCGGCCTGATCGTCGCCGACAATGTCGATGAGAGCAAGGCGGGCGGCACCCTCGGTGAAGACGCCACTCCGAAGATTCCGGTGGTCGGCGTCACCAAGTCGGCCGGAGCGGATCTGCGCGCACATCCCGACCAGGTTGTCCTCAAGGTCGATGCCGAGACCAAGGACATCAAGGCGCGCAATGTGATCGCACAGACCAAGACGGGTGCCACCACGGATGTCGTGATGGCCGGTGCCCACCTCGACAGCGTTCCCGAAGGGCCGGGGATCAATGACAACGGCACCGGTACCGCGGCGGTTCTGGAGACCGCGCTGCAGCTGGGGCCGAACCCGGACGTGAAGAACGCGGTGAGATTTGCGTTCTGGGGCGCGGAGGAGGAAGGGCTGATCGGCTCCACCGACTACGTCAAATCCCTGGACGTGGATGCGCTGAAAAACATTGCCTTGTATCTGAATTACGACATGCTCGGTTCGCCGAACGCCGCGTACCTCACCTATGACGGCGACCTGTCCGAAGAAGCCGATCCGAACGAGATTCCGGTGCGTATCCCGGAGGGTTCGGCCGGTATCGAGCGGACCGAGGTCGCCTACCTTGCCGATCAGGGCAAGAAGGCCCACGACACCGAATACGACGGCCGATCGGACTACGACGCATTCAGCAGGGCGGGCATCCCGACCGGCGGCATCTTCTCCGGGGCCGAGGAGAAGATGACCGACGAGGAGGCGCGGGACTGGGGCGGCAAGGCGGGCCAGCCCTTCGATCCGAACTACCACCAGGCGGGCGACAACCTGGCGAACGTGAACAAGGACGCGCTCAAGATCAACGCCGGCGGAGTCGCGTACACCATTGGCTTGTACGCGCAGAGCATTGACGGACGCAACGGTGTGCCCATTCGCGAGGACCGTACCCGGCACAAGCTGAAGGACTAACGGCGGTAACAGGTTCGTTGCAACGTCCCGAAAGGCCTTGGGAACCAACGTTGGTGCGGTAGCGTGTGCGATTGCTCGATTCGCACAACTCCACCGGGGTTCCAAGAGGTTTCATTGAGGTTTGTTTGATGGCGTTGTTTCGGGGACTGGCGCGTGGTTGCGCCCTGCTTGCGATTGCGGCGGTGGCGAGCTGCTGCGCCAACCCGACTCCACCGGGGGCCGGTGCACCGGCGGCACCGAATCCCAATCTCGCAGCCGACCTTGCGCGTTCGGTGACGGTGGACGCGATGATGGCGCACCTGCAACAGCTGCAGCAGGCGGCCGACGCCCACGGCGGGAACCGTGCTGAAGGTACGCCCGGCTACGACGCCAGCGCCGACTACGTGACAAAGGCCTTGAAAGATCGTGGTTTCGAGGTACAGGCCCCGGAGCTGTCCAGGCTGAAGGTACTCACCGAGGGCAAGCCGCTCGTCGACATCGGCGGTCGCCCCTACGCGGTGGATCAGGCTTCCTACTTCGCCCAGACCCCCAAGGGCGGGCTCAAGGCCAACATCATCCGGCCCTCGGGTAAGGCCACTGGTTGTGCCGCGGCCGATTACGGCACCCTCAAGCTCGACGGTCAGATCGCGGTGGTCGACGGCGCCGGATGTTCGGTGGTCGACAAGCACAATGTCGCCAAGGAAAAGGGTGCGGCGGCAGTGCTGGTCGTGATGCAGGCCGGTGCCGGTGAGGGCCTTTTCACACCCAATTACTATGAGCAGCTGTCCATTCCGGTTGGAATCGTCGATTCGGGCGTCGACACCCTGCTGCGCCGCAATTCGTCGCCGATAACCCTGGTGCTGGACATGAACATCGCGAAGGTGCGCTCACGCAGCATCATCGCCCAGACCGCAACGGGTGACCCCGCGAATGTGGTGCTCGCCGGAGCGCACCTGGACAGTGTGGCCAAGGGCCCGGGCATCAACGACAACGGAACCGGTGTGGCCGCGGTCTTGGAGAGTGCGCTGCAGCTCGGACCCAAGCCGGTGATCAACAACGCCGTCAGGTTCGCCTTCTGGGCCGCCGAAGAGGACGGACTGGCCGGGTCGATCGAATACGCCAAGGGCCGCAACGCCGACGAGCTCAATGACATCGCGCTGTACCTGAACTTCGACATGCTCGGTTCGCCCAATGCCGGGTACTTCGTGCTCGACGGTGACCAGTCCGCCGCTAAACCCGACCCGAACCGGCCGCCGCTGGACATTCCGGAAGGGTCCGCGGGTATCGAACGAACCTTCGCTGGATACCTCAACCTGGCGGGCAAGCGACCGGCGGCCGAGGAATTCAACGGTAGATCCGATTACGGGCCCTTCCTGGCCGCCAATATCCCGGTGGGTGGAATCAGCTCGGGTGCGCTGGACAGAATGAGCGGTCCGGAAGCCAAGATGTGGCAGGGACGCGCGGGTCAACCATTTGACCCCAACTACCACGGCCCCAAGGACAACCTCGCGAATGTCGGCAGGGAGGCGCTGGGGATCAACGGTCCGGCGGTGGCCTTTGCCGTCGGCACGTATGCGCTGTCCACCACCGGGCCGAACGGCGTACCGGAGCGCAAAGTTCGGCGACACTCTCCGCAGGATCGCTGAGGCAGCTAGCATCCCAGCGCATGCGAAGAATTCTTGTGCTGCTGGTAGCTCTGGCATCCAGTGCCATGATCGGGCTACCGTCTTCTCCGGTCGTTCATGCCGATCCCGGGGTGAAAATGACCTACCGCGTGACAGCGCAGGACCCGGGGAGTAATCGTCAGGTGGTCATCTCCTACCGCACGGGTAAGGGGGAGAAGGCGGAGAAGTACACCTGGCTCGATCCCTTCGTGCCCTGGACGCACGACATATCGATGACGGCTCGCGAAGCGCAGGTGAGCATATTCAGTGACCAGGGCGGCAATTACCTCGGTGAGATCCTGCGCGACGGCAATGTGATCGCATCGAACTCGGTGTACCTGGACCCGGGCTGGGTGGCGGAACAGAGCGCGCCCTACGGGACGCCGACGGTGCTGGCGCGCGCCAACGTGTCCTAAGCGCCGGCTATCGCCAGGCGAAGACCGGCTGCTCCAGCTCATCGACGCGGTCACCGCGGCCTTCCAGACAGAGCCATCTCACCTGTAATAAGACGGCCCCGGTCGGGGCGTGGATGAGGTCGTTGCCCAGTGGGATCTGCACCACCGGGCGTGGGCTCTCCGGAATGTTGATGTAGCGCGGTGAATCCTCGCGTTGGAGCTGGTGCAATCCCACGCGATAGGCCGCCACCACCTCGTCGGGTGAGGGGCGCATCTCCAGACGGCCGCCGCCCCACACCACGACCGGGGTGATCACGTATCCCGATCGCGTCGGGTAGTCGTCGAGCAGTCCAAGCACCGTCGTATCGGGCAGCGCCACCCCCAGCTCCTCGTCCAGCTCACGCAGCGCGGCTTGCACCGCGTCCTCGCCCGGATCCAGTCGTCCACCGGGCAGTGCCCATTGCGCGGCATGGGAGTTGAGTCGAGAGGTTCTGCGGCATAACAGGAATGCCGCTCCACCGGAGACATCGACCATCCTGCCGTCTAGCCCCTGCTCGGGGATCTCGCGACCGCCAATCCAGTCGTCCACCGGTGCCGGGTCGATGCGGTCTTCCCCTAGATCCGAATCGACCAGCACGACGGCCACCGCGGCGCGGCGTTTCTCCGGATCATCGACGGTCCGGCGGTCATGGCCCGCCAGGAATCGGCGAATCCGGTCCCGCAGTTCCTCGTCGTACGCGATCACCGTTCGACCATATCTGCCGTCGTCGACGGCGGTCCTTTCGAATCGACTTGGCTCTATCCCTGGGCATACGGCGCCGGGATTGTTGAGATTCGGGGGTGAGTGACAACGAAACACGACGTATCTATCGTGACGCCGGGATCACCGTCGAAAAGCTCGGCGAACACATCGGCGCCCGGGTCGACGGTGTGCAGCTCGGCGCCGATGTTCCGGCCGAACGTGCCGAGGCAATCCGCGTCGCGCTGGCCGTCAACAAGGTGCTGGTGTTCACCGGACAACACCACCTGGACGACGCCGGACAGTACGCATTCGCCAGTCTGCTCGGGGAGCCGACGCTGCCGCACCCCACGGTGACCTCTCACGGCAGTGAGCTGCTGAACCTCGAAGGCGCCGCCAACGGCTGGCACACCGACGTCACGTTCGTCGACCGCATTCCGAAGGCGTCGGTCCTGCGGCCGGTGACCTTGCCCTCCTATGGGGGCGCCACCACCTGGGCGTCGACGGTTGCGGCGTACGAACAGCTGCCCGCGCCGTTGCGTGCGCTTGCCGACGACCTGTGGGCCACCCACACCAACCTGTATGACTACGTGGGCGCGGGCGCATCGGGCGGGGTGAGCGCCGAGCGCCGAGCCGCGTATTACAGCGAGTTCACCAGCTCTCTGTATGAAACGTTGCATCCGGTGGTGCGGGTGCACCCGGAGACCGGTGAGCGCAGCCTGCTGCTCGGGCAATTCGTCAAGAGTTTCCCGGAGTTTCACGGCGCCGAGTTCGCGACACTGTTCCAGCTGCTGCAGTCACGCATCACCAAGCTGGAGAACACCTTCCGATGGAACTGGCGGCTGGGTGACGTAGCCATCTGGGACAACCGGGCCACCCAGCATTACGGAATCGCCGACTTCGGCGACCAGCAGCGCGAACTGCATCGCGTCACGTTGGCCGGCGATGTGCCGGTGGACATCTATGGTCAGGCAAGTCAGATCCTCACTGGCGATGCCAGTCATTACTCGGGGATCGAGAGTCCGCGACGGTTGGAGCTGTTCGCCGCCTGATGTGTCAGGCGATGCCGCAAGCGGTCGTCCACGCTCCCGCGGTTCGGCCGTCGTGGGTGCGGACCAACGCCACGATCAAGGAGCCGTAGGCCTCGCGCCAGACCGAATGGCGCGGCCGAGATGCCGCCGCACGCAGAGTCGTTGCGGCGGTGAACGTATCGCCGCCTCGGGTGAGGGTGAGTTCATCGCCGTCGACGTACAGCCTGGCGTCGGCGACGCGATGCATGCCTTCGACGGCGACGGTGATGGCGACGGCGCAGTCACCGTCGCCGAGGTCGGATTCTTCGACGGTGATGACGCACCGCGGCGCCATCCCGCCGGGCGCGGCTTCGGCTGGCAATGCGATAGGCGGCAGGGCCGGTGTCCGCGGCGGAGCGGTGCGCCGGTGCCGAGTGGCTTCGACGGCGCAGGCCAGACGCAGCAACCGGACATCGTCGTGGCCGCGACCGAGGATCGTGAGCCCGACAGGCATCCCGATATCGTCCAGGGTGCCCATCGGTACGGTGACCGAAGGGATTCCGAGGTGCCGCGGCACGAGGTTGCCGTTGGCGACCCACGTGCCGTTGCGCCAGGCCGTATCGGCCGACGCCGGATTGACGTCGGCGTCCGAGCGGCCGATGTCGGCGACTGCGGGATGGATGACGGCGTCGAGTCCGAGCGCGTCCATCCACGCCTCAAGGTCGATGCGGCGCGTCGCCTCCAGCCCCGCGATGCCGTCGGCGATCAGGGGGATCTGTTCCAGCTCGGCGATGCCGGCGGCGGCACGGGCCGGATACTGGCCGAGATCGACCTCCAGGTCGAGTTGATGACGGTCATACTGATCGGGCAATGCGCCAGGCGGCGGCGGAAAGATCAGCGCACCGTCGACGTCGCGCACATGCGACAACTCGGGATCCCCGTTGACCTGTAGGAATTCTTCCCAGCCCCAGATGGAAAGGTCCCACAGTTCGCGCTCGTCGTACCCGGACGGAATGAGCCCACGGTCCAGCATCGTCGCCGCGCCTTCGTAATTGGTGACGACGGGGAAGTCCACTTCGAGGACCTCGGCGCCTGCCGCACGCAGGTCGTCCGCGATGCGTCGCCACAGGTCGACAACGCTGGGACGGGTCTGCACCGGGCGGTCTCCGGTGGTGTCGCCGATATACATCCGTGGCACTCCCAGCCGGGTGCCGCGCAGGGTGTCCGCGGTGGAATCGCTCAGTGCGCTGTAGCTTTTGGGCCGCAATGTCGATGCGGGCGGGATCTCGACCCGCTTCTGGCGACGCCAGAAATCGCCGCGCTGGTCCGGGTCGTCGGCGACGATGACGTCCAGGAGCGCCAGCAGATCGGCGACGCTGCGGGTATGCGGAACGACGACGTCCATCGTGGGTACGAGCGGCCAGTTACCGCGAACCGAGATCACACCGCGCGAAGGGCAGTAGGCCACCAGCGCGTTACATGAGGCCGGTGCCCGGCCCGAGCTCCACGTCTCCTCGCCGAGCCCGAACGCGCCAAAGCTGGCGGCCGTCGCGGTACCCGATCCGTTGGAAGACCCCGAGCCGAACGCCGATGTCAGATAGTCACTGTTGTACGGACTTTCAGCGCGGCCGTAAACACCGCGCTGCATGCCGCCGTTCGCCATCGGCGGCATGTTGGTGAGCCCGAGCAGCACCGCTCCCGCGGTACGAAGTTGTGCGATGGTGAACGCATCGCGCTGGGCGATGAGCCGGGCGAAGGCGGGAGATCCGGCCGCCACCGGCAGCCCCATCGCAGCGTATGAATCCTTGGCGGTGTACGGGATGCCGTCGAGCGGGCCGAGCGTGGCACCGGCCGCGCGACGCGCGTCGGACTCGGCGGCGGCGGCGAATGCCCGCGGATCCAGGACGGGCACGGCGTTGAGGGTGATCCCACCGCGGTCGTAGGCGGCGATCCGGCGCAGATACTCCGCGACCAGCGCGACCGACGTCGTTTCCCCGGCGGCGAGTGCGGCCTGCAGATCGGCGATGCTCGCCTCAACGACATCCATTGCCTAAACCTTTGGCTGTTGCTGGGTGATGCAGTGAATACCGCCACCACCGGCGAGGATCGGACGCGCATCGACCAGCACCACGTTTCGGCCGGGATAGGCATCGGCGATGATCTCTGCGGCGTGCGAGTCGGCCTCCGGCTCGTCGTAACCACACAGGATCACGCCGTCTCCGGTGACAAGGTGATTGATGTAGCTCCAGTCGACAAACCCGTCCGCGTCGCGCAGTGTCGCCGGTGCCGGCAGATCGACGACGTCGAACGCGCGCCCGCGGGCATCGACCGCATCGGCGAGTGCGGCACGCAGTTGTGCGGACACTTCGTAATCGGGGTGGTCAGGATTGGTTTGTGCATGCAGTAAGACGGTGCCGGGCGCGGGCAGCGCCGCGACCATGTCGACGTGCCCCTTGGTGCCCAGCGGCTCGTAGTCGCGCGTGAGTCCCCGTGGTAGCCACACGGCATGCGCAACGCCCAGGGTGCGGGCCAGCTCGTCTTCGACGCGGCTGCGGTCGGCGTGCGGATTGCGCAGCGGATCAAGCAACACGGTCTCGGTCAGCAGCACTGTGCCAGCACCGTCGACATGGATGGCGCCACCCTCGTTGACCAGCAACGACGATACGAGGGTCGCACCGGCGGCCGCGGCGATCGTGCGGCCGATCTCACGATCGTTCGACCAGGCCTGCGGCGTTGACGACCCCCAGCCGTTGAATATCCAGTCGACGGCACCCAGCTCGCCCGTGACATCGTCGACGACGAACGTAGGTCCGATATCGCGCATCCAAAAGTCGTCGAGCGGGGCGACCAACAGCTCGATTTCTGACGACAACATTCGGCGGGCGCGTTCGTGCTGGCTGGGGTCTACCACCATCGTCACCGGAGTGAAGGCGAGTACGGCATGCGCTACCGCCGTCCAGGCCTGATAGCTGGCCTCCAGCGCGGCGCTATCGTCGCCGAAGGTGAGGCCGGGCTTCGGGAACGCCATCCAGATCCGCTCGTGCGGTTCGGTTTCCGCAGGCATCCGCCATGCCATGTGTGCCTCTCGGGTTGCGCCGGTGTGGGAAATCCGGCTAGGTCGCGGTATTAGGGCAGCGCTATGTATTTCGTTTCGAGGTATTCCTCGATGCCCTCGCTGCCGGCTTCGCGGCCGATGCCCGATTCTTTGATCCCACCAAACGGTGCGGCCACATCGGAGATCACACCACGGTTGACGCCGATCATCCCCGACTCGACAGACTCCGAAACGCGCAGTGCGCGATCCAGATTGGTGGTGTACACGTACGCGGCGAGTCCGTATTCGGTGTCGTTGGCGGCGGCGACTCCCGCGTCCTCGCCGTCGAACCCGGTAATCGCGGCCACCGGGCCGAAGACCTCTTCGCGGAGAATTCTTGCGTTCGAGGGCACATCCGTGAGCACGGTCGGCGGATAGAAGTAGCCTTCCCCGTCGGCGATCGCGCCACCGGTGGTGATGACGGCGCCCTTGCTGACGGCGTCCTGCACCAACTCATCGACCGAGGCGCGCTGCTTGGCGGTGATGAGCGGGCCCACCTGGACGCCGCTTTGGTCACCGGGGCCAATGGTGAGGGCACCCATGCGAGCGGTCAGTTTCTCGGCGAATTCGGTGCGCACCGCGTTGTCCACATGAAAGCGGTTGGCCGCGGTGCATGCCTCGCCGATGTTGCGCATCTTGGCCGCCATCGCGCCGTCGACTGCGGCGTCCACGTCGGCATCGTCGAACACCACGAACGGGGCGTTGCCGCCGAGCTCCATCGACGAACGTAAAACCCTTGTGGCGCACTGTGACAGCAGTACTTTTCCGACGGCGGTAGAGCCGGTGAAGGTCAACTTGCGCAGTCTGGAGTCCTCGATCAGCGGGCCGGTCAGGCCGGAGGCGCTGGTGGTGGGAAGGATCGACAGCACACCTGCGGGCAGGCCGGCGTCGGCGAACACCTGGCCGAGCAGGAGCATGGTCAGCGGCGTCTCGGCGGCGGGCTTGACGATCATGGTGCATCCGGCGGCGAACGCCGGGCCTATCTTGCGGGTGCCCATGGCCAGCGGGAAGTTCCAGGGGGTGATCGCCAGCGCCGGACCGATGGGCTGCTTGGCCACCAGGATCCGGCCGTTGCCTGTCGGCGACGAGGTGTACCGGCCGTTGATGCGCACCGCCTCCTCGGAGAACCAGCGCAGGAACTCGCCGCCGTAGGCCACCTCGCCCTGGCTCTCTGCCAGCGGCTTGCCCATTTCCAGGGTCATGGCCAGTGCGAAGTCATCACGCCGCTCCATGACCAATTCCCAGGCGCGCCGCAGAATTTCGGCCCGTTCACGGGGCGCGGTCGCGGCCCAGGAGGGTTGCGCAGCCACGGCCTCATCGAGTGCGGTGGCACCGTCGGCCGCCGAGGCGTCGGCCACGGTGGTCAGCACCGCGCCGTTGGCCGGGTTGTGCACGGGGAACCGGGCGCCCGAGGACGATGGCACCTGCTTCCCGCCGATCCACAGATCGGTGGGAATGGCATCGATCAGGGCTGAGTGATCAGTCACTAGCGGCTCGCCTTCGCGGATGATGTCGGCGAGGACGGTAATGCCCTCGTCAAGTAGATCGTCCCCGATGACCAACGGGGGCAGCAAGCGGATGACGTTTCCGAAGGTTCCGCAGGTCAGGATCAGAACCCCTCGGGAGAGCGCCTCGGCGGCAATGGCTTTGGTGAGGGCGGCATCAGGTTCTCCGGGGTTGCCGGTACCGGGTTTGACGATTTCGATGGCCAGCATGGCCCCGCGGCCGCGTACCTCGCCGATGACATCGACCTCCTCGGCAAGCGCGCTCAGCCGCGACACCACCGAGGTTTCGATGGCTCGGGCCCGGGCCGGCAGGTCGAGTTCACGCATGACGCCCAGTGCGGCGATGGCTGCCGCGCAGGTCACCGGGTTGCCGCCGTAGGTTCCGCCCAGGCCGCCGGTGTACACCGCATCCATGAGGTCGGCGCGGCCGGTAACGGCGGACAGCGGCATGCCTCCGGCGATGCCCTTGGCCATGGTGACGATGTCGGGAACGATGCCGTCGTGCTCGGAGGCGAACCAGGCGCCGGTGCGGGCGAATCCGGTCTGCACCTCGTCGGCGATGAAGACCACACCGTTGTCCCGCGCCCACGCGGTCAGCGTGGACAGGAATCCGGGTGCGGGCACGATGAATCCGCCCTCACCCTGGACGGGTTCGATGATGATCGCGGCCAGCGATTGCGCACCGATCTGGGTTTCGATGCGGGAGATTGCCCGCCGTGCCGCTTCCTCGCCGGACAGACCCGGCTCGTCCCGCAGCGGATAGGAGGCCGGCATCCGGTAGACCTCGGGCGCGAAGGGCCCGAACTGCGACTTGTAGGGCACCGACTTGGCGGTCAGCGCCATCGTGAGGTTGGTGCGGCCGTGGTAGGCGTTGTCGAAGGCAACGACCGCCGGACGGCCGGTGGCCAGCCGCGCCACCTTGATCGCGTTCTCGACGGCTTCGGCGCCGGAGTTGAACAGTGCGGTGCGCTTGTCGTGATTGCCCGGAGTCAGGGCGTTGAGTAGCTCGGCGACCTGCACGTATCCCTCGTAGGGCGTCACCATGAAACAGGTGTGGGTGAAACGAGCGGCCTGGTCGGCGATGGCAGCGGCGACGGCAGGGTGGGAAGCGCCCACGGTGGTGACCGCGATACCCGCTCCGAGGTCGATGAAGGAGTTGCCGTCGGCGTCGACGATCACGCCACCGTCGGCATCAACGGCGTAGACCGGCGCGGTCGAGCCGACCCCGGCGGATACCGCCGCGCGACGGCGCTCGGCCAGGGCACTGGAACGCGGCCCGGGCAGGGGCGTCACGATGTTGCGCTTCTGTGCGAGGCGGTAGGCGATGTCGGTCATGGCACTTCCTGTCGTCGATCCGGCGATCTCAGTGTGTCGCCGTGGAGTGCATCTGGGAATGGACGATTTGTCCACCGATGGTGCTTGGATACGCCGTTCTGGCGTGAGTGGCCACCTGCGTCGATGACATGGCTGCCTACTCGACGAGCGGAGCGGTGTCGCGAGTCAGGGTGCGGCCCTGGAAGAAGTCCGGACTCTTGACGCGCATGATCAGCATGAGCACCGCCCCGAACGCCAGAATGCCGAAGCCCAGATAGAACACCAGGCCGATGCCGCCGATCGAGGCGCCGCTGCCCGTCTTCTCCGGATCCATGCTCTCGCGCACGGAAATGACGAACACCGCTGCCAGCATGAGCCCGCCCAGGAGCGGGAAGAGGAACTTGTACACCACGTTGTGGGCATTCTGGAAAAGCTCCGTGCGGAAGTACCACACACAGGCGAAGGCGGTGATGCCGTAGTACCAGCAGATCATGATGCCAAGGGCCGCAATGGTATCCAGCAGGGTGCGGTCCGATAGCAGGCTGACGACGGTGTAGAACACGGCCGTCACCGCGCCGGCCACGATGGTGCTGAAGGTGGGTGTCAGGAACCGGGGGCTGACATCGGCGAACTTTTTCGGAAAGGCGCCGTAGGTGCCCATGGCCAGCATGGTGCGGGCGGCGGGCAGCGAGGTGGTCTGCAGGCTCGCCACCGCGGAGGCGAATATCGCGAGCAGCAACAGTGGGCCGAACCAGCTGCCCAGCACCGGGTTGGCAAGGGCGCCAAAGACGTTGTCTTTGTTCTCCTCATTCGCAAGGCCCAGATCCGTGTCGCCCACGCCCGCGAACATCATCACCGCGACGGCAACCAGGAGGTAGGTGAGCAGGATCGACAGCACGCATAACAGTCCGGCGCGGCCGGGCACCTTGGTCGGATCCTTACATTCTTCGCCGAGGGTCAGGCAGGTGTCCCAACCCCAGAACGCGAAGATCGATCCAACGAGCCCAATGACGAAGGCGCTCAGAGTTAGTCCGGTCAGCGGATTGAACCAGTCCAGGTCGAAATCGAGATGTCCGGCCATGCTGGGTGCTTTGGCGATGGCGACGACGGCGAAGATCACCAGCACGATCATCTGGAACCCGACGAGAACATATTGAACCTTCTCGCTGGTGGTGATTCCGCGGCTGGAGATGTAGGTGGCGATCGCCAGTAGCGCCACGGTCGAGATGATGTTGACGGCCTTGTTGTTGGCGAGTTCGCCGATTGTCTGATTGTGGGAGACGGCGCCGAGGAATTGGTACCCGTACTGCACCCCGATAGACGCCAGGTTGGACAACACGATGATGGTGGCGATCACCATTCCCCAGCCACACATCCAGCCGATGTAGGGGCCAAATGCCTTGGTGGACCAGGTGAACGAGGCTCCGCAGTCGGGTGCGCGCGAATTCAGTTCCCGGTAGGCGTATGCGGTCAGGAACATCGGGATGAAACCGGCGATGAGGATCGCCGGCATCTTCAGGCCGACAGCGGCGACGATCAGGCCGATACTGGCCGTCAGTGTGTATCCGGGCGCGACTGTGGAGATGCCGAGGACGGCGCCGGTGAAGGTTCCGATACGCCCGGCGGCGAGCCCTTTGGAGATGAGTCCCTCGGTCTGCTCGGCCTGTTCCAGCTCGGTACGGGCAACACTTTCAGTGCCAGATGGTCTTCCCGCAAGCGGATCATCAATCACGATTGGCCTCTTCCTTGGGGATCACGACCATGGGCACCTGCAGCACCCGAAGCATCTTCGCGGCCGTCGATCCAAGGAAGAGTCGCCGTGGCTGCGCAAGACGGCTGGAACCCACCATGATGATGTCGCCTTCGTGCCAGTCGAGCTTGTTCACCGCGGCTTCGATAGTGGGTCCTTCGGCGACGATTGAGGTAACCGGGAAATCCGGGGGGAGAATCAGTTTGGCGGTCTCGAGGGATTGTCGGGCATGGATGGCAGCACGTTCACGTGCCGACTGGTCATCGTCCCCGCCGGGAATCGGGTCGAATGACACCAGGGACACCAGCCGCAGCGGTGCTTTCGCACGCTGGCAGGCCTGCAGCGCGGTGTCCAGCAGCACGTGTGCGCCGGGCCGGGTTCCCATGGCGCACGTGACTTCCCGAACGCGCAGGTTCTTCTGGTAGCGCGCACCACGCGGCGAGATCACCAAAGGTATGGGGGAGGAGTGCACGAGTTCGTTGACCACCGATCCCAGGGAGAGACTGCCGACCAGCCCGCCGCCAGAGCCACCGACCACGATGGCTTCGGCGCCCAGGGCCTCGCTTTGGGCGATGAGACCCTCGGCGATCGACTCGTGAAAGCTGATATGTGTCTCGACGGTGAGATCGTCGGGAATGGTGGCCTCGGCGTGCTTGAGCCAGTGAGTGGCGTTCTCGGACAAGATGTCCTGGCGCTCTTGCTGTGGAAGGGGTGCCAGGATGGGTCGGTCCAGTGGCAGCACCATGCACAGATCGAGATGCGCCCCCAGGGAGCGGGCGATCTGTGCGCCGACGGCGAGCGCGTCATCGCCGCCCGGAGTGGCCAGGTATGCAACGGCGATCCGTTTGGCACCTCTCGTGGCGGCATCGTTCACGGCTAGGCCTCCTCGTGTCCTGACGTGTGACAGCTCTTCGGCGGGGTGGGTGCAACATCGAGCGAGGGGTTACGGTCGAAGAATCCGACCGGCTTGAGCCAGAAGTTCACGGTGTCGACGGGCATGATCGGCCAGTCCTCAGGACGGGTGATGTGATGGATACCGAATACGTACCACAGCACCACATCAGTGTTTTCGATGGAGCGGTTGCTCTCAGTCCAGGCGGGCAGGCCGTGGTCTTCCTTGCTCTGGGTGACGAATTCTCCTGCGGGCCAGCGCTCGTCGGGTGAGTTTGGCGTCACCCAGAGGGTGTGCTCGATGGCCCGGCAACGTGCCAGCACCGGGGAAGACGGGTCGAACATCGCCGGGATTGCCGCACCGGGCACCAATTTGTACGCCGGTGCGGTGCCGATACCGTTGCGAGTGTTGTCGTTGACGACCTTCCAGGCACGCTGAGTCTGCCAGCAGAAGTCCTGTTTGCCTTCCGATTCGGTGCGCAACGGGGTGTTGCGCTGCCGCAGGGACAGCCCGTATGGATTGGCAGGGCCGACGGGCTCGATCTCGGTTTCGCTGGCGTAGACGGTGTTTTCGGTGCCGTCGATATCCAGGTCGAGTCTCGCGACAAGGAAGTGCTGGTGGTACGGCGCGTACGTCCGGTTGTCGACCAAGGTTCCATGCGGATGCGCCGCGCCCTCGGCGAAGTTGCTCACCACCATGATTCCCGTTGCACGGACCTCACATTCGATGTTTCCGTCCTGATAGAACCGCCAGTACGTGAGGTATTCATAGTTGGCGACGGTGACGTGGAAGGACACCGTGAGCCGACGCATGCGGCGCACCTCGGCGCCATGGTCGTGATCGACGTGCTTCCACAGGACTGCGTTATCCTCTTCGTGAATACAGATCGCGTTCTTGATCGTGTACGGCTCGCCCTTGCTGTTGTGCAGCACCGCATCGAGGTAGCGAATCTCGCCGAGGCAATCGCACCCAAGTTCCAGCGAGGTGGTCATGAAGCCGATGCCCCACTCACCGATATCGAAAGCTGTTCTTCGGTAGTGATCCTCGCAGTGGTCCCGATACGGCACCATCATCTCGGAGAAGGACATACGGTTGGCGACCGACCGCACCGTTCCGTTGTCGTTGTAGGTCACCGCATGCAGTGTCATGCCCTCGCGGTAGTTGAAGCCGACCCGCAAGGACCAGTTCTGCCACTGGAGTTTATTTCCCTCGATGGTGAAGGAGGTGCCCTCGGGCTGAGTGATGTGCAGTGGCTGCAGCGACTCCCGGGTGCTCTGCTGACGCAGTCGTTCCGGTATGTGCCGGGGTACGTATTCGCCCATCATCTCGGGCCGCGGTACGGAGAAGGTGTCCTCGATCTCCAGCAGCTCCATGCTGTTCATGTCGATGATGCAGTGGAATCCGTTGACGGGGCCGGCATAGGGATTGGCGCCCGCACTCGAACGCACCCAGGTATCCGACCATCCTAGGCGTCTGCCCTTGTACTTTTCGGGCATGACGGCATCGCCGTAGGTCCAGGTGTCCATGAACACCAGGTCCATGTCGGTGATGCCGCGTTGTGCCAGTGCGGCGATGACCTCGGGGTGGCGGCGAAGAGCAGCGTCCGCCTCTTCCCATTCGTCGACCGTGAAGTTCGGTTGCACCCCGGGAATGTGATCCCAGGACAGCACTTCGCCAGAGGTCAGCGAGACGACCGCCTTGTAGGTGGCGTTGCGTGAGGTATCCAGGCAGGTGGCAAGTGCACGGCGATCAGGCCGGGTGCCGTTGTTGTCGAAGGCGGCGATATCGGCCTTCGAGGGCTCGGCGAGTTCGATGGAGGTGTATCGCCAGTGGCTTCCGACGTCGCATGTCTGCGCCAGAACTTTTGCGACCGTGGTGAATTCCTCCGCCGCGAGGGGATCAAGGGGGTGGAAGGTGTCGGTTGCCATTGCTAGTGCGCGCTCATCACATGTTTGATCCGGGTGTAGTCCTCCACGCCGTAGGCCGAGAGGTCCTTGCCGTAGCCGGAGTACTTGAACCCGCCGTGAGGCATCTCGGCGACCAGCGGAATATGGCAATTGACCCACACGCAACCGAAATCTAATTCACGCGTGAATTTTTCGGCGGTTTCGTGGTCCTTGGTCCACACACTGGAGGCCAGTGCGTAACGCACTCCGTTGGCCAGCCGGACGGCTTCGTCCGCGTCGTCAAACGATTGGACGGTCAAGATCGGCCCGAAGGTCTCTTCCTGGACGATTGCATCCTCCTGGCGCACACCGGTGACGATGGTGGGCTCGATGAAGAACCCCTTGTCGCCCCAACGTTTTCCGCCGGTCACGACCGTCGCGTGTGCGGGCAGGTTGTCGAGTTTCTTGGTGACCGCGGTGAAGTGGTTGATGTTGTTCATGGGCCCGTAGAAGCTGTCGGCATCATCGGGCAGGCCCGGCCGCAAAGTCTGTGCCGCGGAGTTGAGGGCGCTGACGAACTCGTCATGGATCGACTGGTGCACGATCACCCGGGTGGCGGCCGTACAGTCCTGGCCGGCGTTGAAGAAGGCGGCCTGTGCGATACCGGTGGCCGCCTTGTCGATGTCGACGTCACCGAACACCACGACCGGGGCCTTGCCGCCGAGCTCGAGGTGGCTGCGCTTGAGCTGTTCGGCTGCCGAGGCCGCGACGGCGATACCGGCCCGCACCGACCCCGTGATCGACACCAGGCCGATGGCGGGATGACTCACCAATTCGGAGCCGGTGGTCGCGGTACCCAACACAACGTTGAAGACGCCGTCGGGCAAGATCCCCTTCGTCAGCCGGGCCAGCACCAGTGTGCTCTCCGGGGTGGTGTCGCTGGGCTTGAGGACGATGGTGTTCCCGGCTGCCAGCGCGGGGCCGATCTTCCAGATGGCCATCATGAATGGGTAGTTCCACGGGGTCACCTGTCCGACAACCCCGATGGGCTCGCGCCGAACATAGGAGGTGAACCCCTCCATGTACTCGCCGGCAGATTTGCCTTCGACAAGTCGCGCAGCTCCCGCGAAGAACCGGAGCTGGTCGGCGCTCACTGTCACCTCTTCGGCAGCGATGACCGCCTTCGGCTGACCGGTGTTACGGCATTGGGCCTCGACGATCTCGTCGATGTGCGCCTCGATCGCGTCGGCGAGTTTGAGCAGCGCCTGCTGCCGGACGCTGGGTGTGGTCTTGCCCCAGGTGGCGAAGGCACGTTCGGCGGCGCTCACCGCCGCGTTCACGTCGTCGGCATTGGACACGGGGGCGCGCCCCACCACCGACTCATCGACCGGGTTGATCAGGTCGATGGGCTCGGTAGATTTCAGGGATAAGGAATCGACGAACTGGCCGTCAATGTAGTTCTGCAGTATCGAGTCCGGCATGTGGCACGTCCATCCGTCGAGGGAATCCGTCTAAGCACGTCAAGAAAGCACGCAGACAACCAGTGTGCGACAGGACACATCCCTGATCATCCGACAATTCGGGGAATCTTGGCGGTGTTTTTCACCATTCTGTACAGTCCCGTGAGGTGACTGTTCCGGTGCGTTGGGTGTTGGATCAGCCGGACCTGAAACTCACCTTGAAGGGCGGCGCCGCGGGTGTGGGGCGCGAGATCAATTTGGCGCTCACCACAGAACTCGCCGACCCCGCCCAATGGCTATCCGGTGGAGAGCTGGTGCTCACCACCGGTATCGGTCTGCCCACGACGGCGCCGGAACGGCTGGGCTATCTACGGGCGCTGGATGAAAATGGTGTCGCCGCACTGGGATTCGGTACCGGTCTGACATTTGACGAGGTGCCAGGGGAGTTGGTGGCTGCGGCCGACGAGCTGGGTATGCCGTTGTTGGAGGTGCCTCTGCGCACTCCCTTTGCCGCCGTGGTCAAGGCCGTGAGCACGCACATCGCCGAACTGGAGTATGACGCGGTGCTGCGCGCATCGCGGGCACAGCCCCGGATCACCCGCGCAATCGTCAACGGAGGTGTGCAGGCGGTCACGGCGGAGCTCGGGCGGTCGCTGCGTGCCAACGTCGTGGTGCTGGACTCAAGTGGCACGGTGATCGCCAGTCATCCACGCAATCTGGATGTCGCGACGATCAATCTGGTCCGCGGCGCATTGACCCCGGGTGTATCGGCCGTCGCGCAACAACTGGACCCCGAAGTTGCCGTTGCGCAACAGACGATCGGGGTGGGCGGTACGTCTTACGGAGTGCTGGCCGTTGTCAGTAAGACGCCCTTGACCTTCGTGGATCAGGTGCTGCTGGGGCATGCAAACTCCTTGCTGGCCTTGGATTTCGATAAGCCGTCGCGGCTGCAGGACGCGCAGCGGCAGTTGAATGGGCAGGCTCTGGGGCTGCTGCTCGGCGATGAACGGAACCTGGAACCGGTATGGGCGCAACTGGCGCAGGCCGCCGACGGGCGCGGGCGGATCCGGGCGCTGGTGGTGGATGCCGAATCACAGGCGGCGCTGCGGCGGGTGCAGTCTGCGGTCACCCGTGCCATGGAGTCTGCGGGCTACCCGGTCTTTGCGCACGCCGCCGAGTCCCGCCTCATCGTCGTAGTGCCGGGATCGGAGACCGCCGAATTCGCCCGGAAATTGTTCACCGACGTGGATGGACGCACGCGCAAGGGGCTGCGAGCCGGGTTGAGCGGAGCGCACGCGGTGGGGCGGTTGGGTGATGCGGTACAGAACGCGAAGCTCGCCGCATCGGTGGCCGAGCGCGGTGGCATACCGCTGGAGTTCACCTCGCTTGCCGGCAGCGCGCTGCTGTCCTTCGGCGCGAGTCGTGAGGTGCTGATCGCCGTTGCCAATGCGACGTTGGCGCCCATCGTCGAGCACGACGCCAGTCACGGCACCGACCTGATGGTGTCCCTGCGGGCCTATCTGGAGGCGAACGGCCATTGGGAATCGGCGGCCGCTGCGGTCGGTGTACACCGCCATACGCTGCGCAAACGTATCGAGACGGTACAGGCGCTGCTGGTCTGTGACCTCGACATCGCACGGGTACGCGCGGAGCTGCTGCTGGCGATGCTGGCGGGAACGCCGAAAACCGGGATCTGAATCAGGACCGCGAAATCGCAGTGCGCGGGCCTGCGGTAGTGCTACCTTATTTAGAACAGGTTCCAGTTTCGGGGTTATTTATGCAGGTGAAAAGATCGTGAGCGCCATGGTTGAAGTGTCACCGGTGCGGCCAGCCGCCATGCCGTCGACCCGGCGCCAACATGAGCAGTACAAGCGCATGCTCGACGCGGCCGAAGAACTCGCCATGACGCGCGAGCTCGACCACGTCCAGATGCACGACGTCGCCAAGCACGCCAACGTTGCCATCGGTACGTTGTATCGCTACTTCCCGACGAAGCGGCATCTGTTCGTGTCGGCTCTCGTCCGGGAATCGGAACGGCTAGTGGGCCGCATTCCCGTCTCTCCGGACGGGAAGGAAACGGCGGCCGACCGGGTGGGCGAAGCGCTGGTACGGGCGCTGCGCGGCCTGACACGGCGCCGCATGCTCGCGATCGCGATGATTCGGTCCTCCAACTCAGCGTCGCTGGCCGAGGTGCCGGACCTGATGCAGGTCGAGAAGCGATTCCACGAGCTGATTTCCGAGGTGGCCGGTCTTTCCGATCCGTCCGAAGAGGATGAGGCCGTGATCAGGCTGCTGGTGCACCAGTGGTTCGGCTGCATTCAGGTGTGCCTCAACGGTGGTCTCACCGTGGCGCAGGCCGAGGCCGACCTGCGGCGAGCGGCGCAGTTGCTGACGTGCGACTGGCGCACGGTCGGCGAGGGTTAGGCTCCGTCGGTTTGTTTCAGAACCGTTAGTGCGGCGTCGATGGCCAGGGCCGGGACGTCGATTGTCTTGGACCCCAAGTCGTGACGTGCGCCGGTGATCTCCACGATCGTCGCTCCGCCCGGTATCAGGACCGACGCCGCCTTGATTTCGGCGATGGTGCCGAACGCATCCGAGGTGCCATGGGTGAACACCGTCGGAACCGCGATGCCAGGTAGATGTTCGGTGCGAAGCCGATCGGGCTTACCGGGCGGATGCAGCGGGTAGGAGAACAACGTCAGGACGTCGATGATCGGTCCCTTTTCCGATACGAGCATCGAGGTCTGGCGTCCGCCATACGAATGACCGCCAGCCAGGAGCGGGCCGTCCACCATGGCACGAGCCTTCTCGATCACCTCCGCGATACCAGCGCGGTCCTTGTCGGCCGATGAGGCCGAGGGCGGACCGCTGGGCCGGTTGCGCCGGAAGGGCATATCGAAACGTAGTGCCAGCCAGCCGCGTTCGGCCCACGCCGTGCACAACAAGCGCAGCATGGGGGAGTGGCAGCTACCGCCGGCGCCGTGGGTCAGCACCACGGCGCCATGCGGCTGCCCGTCGGGGTGATGCGCAATTCCGGCGATATCCGGAAGTTCCTCGGTGCTCACACGTTGAGTCTAAAGAGGGCCGATACCGGGCCGTGGCCTCGGCCAAGTGGATACGCGGCTCGCAGGCACTCGGTGATCCACCGTTTCCCGAATGCCACTGCCTCGACCACGGAAAAACCATGGGCCAGTGCGCAACTGATAGATGCGGCGAGGGTGTCCCCGGCGCCGTGATCATGGCCGGTGTCCACTCGCTCGACGGGGAAGTAGTGAAATTCGGTCCCGTCGAAGAGCAGGTCGGTGCTGGTATCGCTGGATCGAAGGTGCCCACCCTTCACCAGCGCCCATTGGGGCCCGAGGGCATGTAGTTTTCGCGCCGCTTCCCTTTGCGATTCCTCGTCGACTACATCGACGTCCACGAGCAGGCGTACCTCGTCCAGATTGGGAGTGACGAGTGTTGCCAACGGAAATAACTGTGTGCGTAGGGCATCCAGTGCACTGGGGTGCAGCAGGGGATCGCCGTGCATGGACGCGCACACCGGATCGACGACCAGGGGAACGCCAGGCGCCAGGTGCGACCATGCCTGCGCGATGGCCTCGATGATCGGCGCGGAGGCCAACATTCCGGTCTTGGCCGCCTGGATGCCGATATCGGTGATGACCGCGTCCATCTGCGCTGCCACCACCTGTGGCGGAATCTCGTGAAAGTCCCTGACACCCACCGAGTTCTGCACGGTCACCGCGGTGACCGCCACGCATCCGTGCACACCGAGCAGTGCCATGGTGCGCATATCGGCTTGGATACCCGCCCCGCCCCCGGAGTCGGACCCGGCGATGGTCATCGCACGCACCGGGGTGACTCCTGGCTCCGGGAGGGGCAGGAAGGCGTTCATGCTCACGCGATCGGCAGATAGACCCGGTTGCCGTGTTCTGCGAACTCCGCCGACTTCTCCTCCATGCCGCGTGCCAGCATCGCGTCGATGTCCTCCTGGGTCTCCAGACCGTTCTGGGCCGCGAACTCCCGGATATCGGCGGTGATGCGCATCGAGCAGAACTTCGGGCCGCACATGGAGCAGAAGTGCGCGGTCTTGGCCGGCTCGGCGGGCAGCGTCTCGTCATGGAATTCGCGGGCGGTGTCCGGATCGAGTGACAGATTGAACTGGTCATCCCAGCGGAACTCGAAGCGCGCCTTAGACAATGCGTTATCGCGCAGTTGTGCGCGCGGATGCCCCTTGGCGAGGTCGGCGGCGTGGGCGGCGATCTTGTAGGCGATTACGCCGTCCTTGACGTCCTTGCGGTCAGGCAGCCCCAGATGCTCCTTGGGGGTGACGTAGCACAGCATTGCCGTACCGGCCTGGGCGATGATCGCGGCGCCGATGGCCGAGGTGATGTGGTCGTAGGCCGGGGCGATATCAGTGGCCAGCGGACCCAGCGTGTAGAACGGAGCCTCCTCGCAGAGCTCCTCCTCAAGCTTCACGTTCTCGACGATCTTGTGCATCGGAACGTGGCCGGGGCCTTCGATCATCACCTGCACGCCATGGGATTTGGCGATTTTTGTCAATTCGCCGAGGGTACGCAGCTCGGCGAACTGCGCCTCGTCGTTGGCGTCGGCGATGGACCCCGGGCGCAGGCCGTCGCCGAGCGAGAAGGTCACGTCGTAGCGCGCCAGGATTTCGCACAGCTCCTCGAAATGGGTGTAGAGGAACGATTCCCGGTGATGTGCCAGGCACCAGGCGGCCATGATCGAGCCGCCGCGCGAGACGATGCCGGTGACACGCTTGGCGGTTAGTGGCACGTAGCGCAGCAGCACTCCGGCATGCACGGTCATGTAGTCCACGCCCTGCTCGGCCTGCTCGATCACGGTGTCGCGGTACAGCTCCCAGGTGAGAGCTGCCGGGTCGCCGTTGGTCTTCTCCAGCGCCTGGTAGATCGGCACCGTGCCCACGGGGACGGGTGAGTTGCGCAGGATCCATTCGCGGGTCTGATGGATGTCCTTACCGGTGGACAGGTCCATGATGTTGTCGGCGCCCCAGCGGATGGCCCAGACCATCTTCTCGACTTCCTCGGCGATAGAGGAGGTGACGGCCGAGTTGCCGATGTTGGCATTGATCTTCACGCCGAAGGCCTTGCCGATGATCATCGGCTCGCTCTCGGGATGCTTGTGGTTGGCCGGGATCACCGCGCGGCCCATCGCGACCTCGCTGCGCACCAGCTCGGCGGGGACACCCTCGCGGACGGCGATGAACTCCATCTCGGCGGTGATCTCACCGGCGCGGGCACGCTGTAGTTGCGTGCCGCGATCGGTCACGATCCCGGCGCGCGGCGGCAGACCCTTCTGCAGATCGATGACGGCATTGGTGTCGGTGTACGGACCGGAGGTGTCATAGAGGTCCAGATGCTCACCGTTGGTCAGGTTGACGCGGCGCTGCGGCACCCGCAGGCCGCTGTCGAGCTCTTGGTAGATCTTCTCGCTGCCCTGGATGGGGCCGGTGGTGACGGTCTCGGGGGTACGTGATTGGTCAGGCATTTCTTCCTCCCTACGCCGGCATTACCCGGTCAGGTTCATACGGTCGACGGCCCTAGCCGTCCTCTCAGCGCACTGGTGTGCGCTCCCGTGTCTTTTTGTGTTGGGGCTGTTCGTTGACGAACACTGGCCACGCTACTCGGTGAGCCACGGATTTCTCCGTCGAGTGCGAGCCTCACCCGGATTTTCGGCCAGATTTACGCGTCAGGCTCGCACTCGAACCGGATGAGGCATGCGCCCGAAGCCCGATCTGACAGATGAGGGCTCGAAAGTTTTTGGAATATAGTTTCCCTTGCTAAAGTTGTGCACGGTGGTGTCCACAGACGGCCGGTCGGAGCTGCCCGCGTCGGGGAGAAGCGCGCAACAAGGGTGACGATGACTGAATTGATGACACGGACCGACGAGACAGCTGCGGATATCGCAACCGCCCGACGTCGTGTGCGGGTAGATCGCGACCATCCCCACTACAAGTGGGTGGCGCTGTCCAACACCACGCTGGGTGTGCTGCTGGCGACCATCAACTCGTCGATTGTCCTGATCTCGCTTCCGGCCATTTTCCGCGGCATCGGTCTGAACCCGCTCGCTGCCGGGAACGTGAGCTATCTGCTCTGGATGCTCATGGGTTATCTGTTGGCCTCCGCGGTGCTCGTTGTGTTGTTCGGTCGCCTTGGCGACATGTACGGGCGAGTCCGGATATACAACATGGGCTTCGTCGTCTTCACCGTTGCGGCGGTGGTGCTTTCGTTCGATCCCTTCGACTACGGCGGCGGTGCGGTCTGGCTCATCGCCTGGCGCGTGGTGCAAGGGGTGGGTGGGGCCATGCTGATGGCCAACTCGTCGGCCATCCTGACCGATGCCTTCCCCTCCACACAGCGCGGTCTGGCGCTGGGCATCAACCAGGTGGCCGCGGTGGCCGGGTCCTTCCTGGGGCTGTTGATCGGAGGCGTGCTCTCCGAATGGGATTGGCGCGCCATCTTCTGGGTAGGTGTGCCGCTGGGCCTGCTGGGCACAGTGTGGTCGTACCGGTCGCTCGTCGAGATCGACCAACCCACGCCAGGAAAGCTGGACTGGGCCGGAACCGTGACCGTCGCGCTGGGGCTGACTGTGCTGCTCACCGGCATCACGTATGGCATTCAGCCGTACGGTAATTCAAATACCGGATGGGGTAACCCGCTGGTCTACGGATCGTTGATCGCCGGTGTCGCTCTGCTGGTGCTGTTCTGTGTGATCGAGTCTCGGGTGGCCGACCCAATGCTGGATATGCGCTTGTTCAAGAACCGTGCGTTCGGCCTGGGGAACCTGGCCAATCTACTGGCGTCGGTGGGTCGTGGCGGTCTGCAGTTCATGCTTATCATCTGGCTGCAGGGCATCTGGTTGCCATTGCGCGGATATAGCTATGAATCGACCCCGCTGTGGGCGGGAATCTTCCTGCTGCCCATGACACTTGGCTTCCTGTTGGCCGGCCCGGTGGCCGGTGTGCTCTCGGACCGCTATGGCGCCCGGCCGTTCGCCACCGGCGGCATGGTGCTGTCGGCGGTGACGTTCCTGGCGCTCATCGCCATTCCGGTGAACTTCAATTACTGGGCCTTCGCGGCGCTCATCTTCCTCAACGGGTTGGGATCGGCCATCTTCACCGCACCCAACACCGCGGCCATCATGTCGAGCGTGCCCGCCCATCAGCGCGGCGCTGCCTCGGGGGTGCGTGGCACCTTCTTCAACGCGGGCAACTCCCTATCGATTGGAATCTTCTTCTCGCTCATGATCGTCGGGCTTTCCGCCACGATGCCGGGGGCGATGCAGTCGGGTCTGACCGCCCAGGGCGTGCCCGCCGCCACTGCCGCTGAAGTGGCCGGTACACCACCAGTGGGCAGCCTGTTCGCGGCATTCCTCGGCTACAACCCCATCAGTGAATTACTCGCTCCGTCAGGTGTTCTGGAGCAGCCGGGGGTCAATGCGGCCGAGCTGACCGGGCAGTCGTTCTTCCCGAATCTCATCACCGAGCCGTTCCATGCCGGCCTGGTGGTGGTGTTCGTCGCCGCCGCGCTGATGATGGCAATCGCGGCGCTCGCCTCGCTGGGCGCCGGCGGCAAGTACGCCCACGCGGAGGACTGAGCTAGCTACTATCTGCCCATGGCAACGTGGGGGATATCCGGTCCGGTGGATCTGCTGCGCCGTACGGGGATCTTGTGGTGGCGCTGCTGGCCGCGGCTGGTGGCGATCTATCTGGTCGGCTGGCTGACCCGTTATGGCGCATTGAAGCTGGCCATCTTTGTGTCTGTACACGTGGGAGGCCTGTGGGGTGATCTGGTATTCCCACTGGTTCCACTGGCCCGGTTGCTTACCTACGTCGCGATGTTCTGGGTGGTGCGTGGGGCAGTGACAAACGCCAGGGCAAGTTGGACAGAAGCGACCAACACCGTTCTCCGGTCCATACTTCCGGTGTTTGTGCTGTTTACGGCCTGGAAGCTCCATCTGGAGGACCGTGCCGGGTATCTCAATGTGCGGTATCTCGAGTACTACGGCTCGACGATGGACGGCCTTTCATCGGCTAAGACAAGCGAACAGATCAACCAGTACTTGAGTCCGACTGACTGGCGTATCTACGCCGTCATTGGTATCGCATTCGCGATCAGGATGCTGCTGACCCGATTTAGGGAAAAATTGCCCACCTGGACACAACTGCTCGCCCTGTACTTGGAGGCGACATGGGTGCTTCTTCTGGTGACTGCCGCTGCGGACAAGCTGTTTGGCACTCCGGAGTGGATAAAAGAGCGCCGTGTTGTCGTGTGGTACCTGAATGAAAAGGAGAGCCTGCTCGCGAATCTCGGCCCAGTCAGACACCTTTGGGAGTGGGCAACGCAATTCACCGCGGCGGCGATACCCGCGGTCCTCATACCTTTGACATGGATTGCCATTGCGGCAGCGATTTACGGGATTCAGGCGATGGGTACCTGGTCGACGAGTGGACATGCATTCCTCGGCGAGAAACACGCGATCCGAGTCGCCAACGCAGGTCAGTCGGTGATGGGGCGAGTCCGGCCGCGGTGGTCGCGCGTTCCGTCGGGAATTCAGGCACGAACTACAGAATTCGCACGCGGCTTTCTGGGGATATTGGAGAAGCTGGCGGACTCTATTCGCGTGACCTTGCACGGTGGTCCGCTGATAGTGGCCACTTACGTGTTCGCGTTCATGTTCCTGGTGTTTCTCTACCCGTCAGGTTCCTACTACGAACCGCAGGTCGGGGAGGGTTTCGTCTGGCGCGCAGCGGTCAATCTTCTTGGCCCGCACGAACTCTCATGGTGGTCCGTGTATGGCCAAGTCTTCATCGTCGCGATTGGTTCGTTCATCGAGCCGGTGAAGGTCTGCTTGGTGGCGGCAACATACGGATATTGCCTCGAGCGGTACAGCCCGGAGCACGCTAGCCAGGTAGAGACTCGAAACGCACTACCTCGTTGATATCCGACTTCGACTTACGGATGGTGACTTCCAGGCTCAGATCCGTAGCGTCGTGCGGGACCAGCCCGACCACCATGAACGGACCGGGTTCGGCGCAGAACGTCCGATAGCCCGTCCGCTTCAGGGAATCCTGAATCGAGAACATTGAGACATGGTTCTGTTTGGTCCAGCGACGACCGCGCCGGTCCACGATTGCGACGTCGCAGGAGACCTTCTCGACATCCTCGGAAGACAGCTGGTGGCCCGCTTTAGACCGGTCAAGCACGAGCACCACGGCTTTGGTGCCCTTGGGAATCGGACTGTCGTACTTTCCAGGCAGGGGCGGATCGACCCGCCGGAGCCGCCAGTCGATGCCATCGACCGTTGCGGATTCGCCCGGCCGTACGACGAGAGCAGGCCGCTTGCTGTCGATGTCTCGCTCCCGGCGGGGTTGAACAATGAGGAACCAATACGTGGTGAGGGCTAGTGCGATCACCAGGAACGCCACGCCGTTACGCTTCAGCCAAGTCATTCCGGGAACTTTCCCTCGTAGAGGTCGATGACGTCCCGATGAACAAGCGTGGAGGTCGGGATGTCGATGTCCAACTGCGTGTCGATACCCCAGCCGCGAGCGGCTCCGACATCGGCGTTCCTGGTACCGGGCAGGCTCCTGACGACGAGAGACATGGACCGCGGAGATTCGGGCAGGTCGAACACCAGCGCCGTACGCTCAGGAATCCCAGGCTGATTGAAGAGCTTCGCCCTGGACCTGGTGGCCTCGATTCTCAGGTCGTCGGCATCGAGATACATGATGTGGTTTTGCACTGTCGTCAGGGTTTCGTAGACGACGTCCAGCACGATCCACTGCCCTTGGGTGCGCTCCGTGAAGTTCTCGGAACGGTCTTTGAACGTGTACTTCAGGGCCGATGCTGAGTACGCGCCGCGGATGGATATCGCGTTGTTTCTTCCCCGGGTCTGGTCAGAGGCGCTGCCGTGGACGGTAATGGGGCCGTAAGACTCTTGGAGGGTGGAAACGTTGGTGTACAACGTGATTGCCCCAACGAGCAGCAGTGCACTCAGAGTGGCCGGCGCGACCTTACTCGGCGCGGTCATGAGTCGCATTCGCGAAGAGTGGTGTGGAGAACGCCGTAAGACGGATGATTTTTAGGAGTCTTCCAAGACTCGGAGCCCGCTGCGTCAGGTTTCCATTCGAGGTCGTTCAGCCGGATGGCGATATTGTCCCCGGGGTGGATTCCTGGTCGGACGAAGGGGATTCCCCAAATGGCAAGTAGCTCAACTGTTTTGCCTGGAGGAAGTGAGTACATTTTTCCGGAACCGGAGTCCGAAGCGTATTCGCCGTAATATTTGAACTCTGATGGCGTGGTCAGAGTGAATATCTCGCGGTACACCGTCGAGCTGTTCTTTCGTTCGTCGTCCAGGGTGACGTTGATCTTGTCGGTGTTCTTGACCGTCGCGCTCAGTGCGATCATCTGGTAGGTGCTGGCCTCGTACGTGAAGCGCCTCATTATCGTGGGGTCCAGCCGCGAGTCCGGGCAGATCGCAAATACGGCGCGTGGGGTGATCTGCAGTGGGCCGTTGTCGTAGACATTCCCGAGCTCAATCGGGGTTGCAGGATCAGCCTGATCCAGTCCTCCGAATCCTGCGGTCAGGCCCAGCACGCCGACAACGGCCACGCGCCATAGGTTGTTGAGCGAAAAGCGGTCGAGAAAAGACCGTTTCTGCGGTTCATCGGGCTCGTTGTTCGGGCCGCCCGCTGGTCCATCCCCCGGCATGCGCAAATCATAAAGGGCGCATGCGGAGAGAAGATGGGAAAGTTCAGTCCAGATCGACGACTGGTGCCTGGCTGCTCGCGCCCGAAGTTCCAGTCACCGAACAGCGCTATCTGGGCTGCGGGATCGTGAGCCAGCTAACTGGCCCCAGCTTGACCACAAGTAGGTCAGGCAGAGTGCGCTTAGGTAGCGTGTTGCGATATGCGCATTGAGGGGGAATCCACACCGAGACGGCGTTGGCCGATGGATGAGTTGATCGCGCACCGGTACTGGGTGCGACGCCTGAAACCGTTCCCGCATGTCACCGTTCAGAATGTATTCAACCAAGCGTTCTATGACACTCTCGAAGATCACTATCGGCGCATCGCAGCTGTCGAGACCAAGTTCAATACCAAGACGCCCGGATACGACGCGTCGATGGCGCTCATCCGGGACAATCTCGACGGCCCACTCGCGGTGTTCACTTCCCGCGAGTGGCACGACATCATCGCCGGTGTCGCTGGTGTCTCGTGCACCGGCGATGTCTCGGCGAGCCTGCACCGGCACCGGCCCGGCGGCAACGCTGGTTGGCCACACAACGACCTAAACCCCGGTTGGTTCGCCGGGCCTACTCCGAATGACACCGAGACCAGGTGCGAAGGTACCGACGGCGTCGATTACCGCACCGGCAAGCGCCCCGATGGAGTCGACGCGCGCGAAACTGTTCGCGCGGTAGCGGTGCTGTTCTACCTGGCGAATCCGCCTTGGGAGCCCGAGGACGGCGGCGAGACCGGACTTTTCGCGAGCCTCGCCGCCGGCCAACGCGGTGACGGTCTGCGGGTTCCACCGCTCAACAATTCGATGGTGATGTTCGAATGCACACCTTTCTCGTGGCACGGCTATGCGGGATCATCGCGCAACGAGCGCAACTGTGTGGCGATGTGGCTACACCGACCGAAACAAGATGTCATCGAGACGTTCGGAGAGGCAAGCATTGTCTATTGGTGATCGCCGAGTCTGCCTCCTCACCGGAGCCGGTGGGCTGCTGGGCAACGAGTTCTGTAGCGCGTACGCCGACGAGTACGACATTCTCGCGGTGTGCAAGACGCGCGTACCCGGAGTTCCGTCTCAATACGAGTCCTACGTCGACCCGCTCGAACCAGACGTACCGTACGCCGCCGCATCCGTATATGTCGTCCACGCGGACCTCTGCGACGTCCATGACGTCGAGCGGGTGGTTGATGTCGCACTCGCCCGTTACGGACGAATCGATCTCTTGGTGAACAACGCCGCATACATGGACTGCTACCCAAACACGATGATCGATGGTGATACCGCCCTGACCAATTTGGTGCAGCACATGCAAACCAACGTCATTGCGCCACTGCGGTTGTCGGTCCGGTTGGCACAGCAGTTCTGGGCTAACCGAGCGGCGGAGAACCGCGCAGTTAACCGCAACATCGTCAACATCTCGAGCACCTCCGGGTCGACCGTGTACCCCTTTCAGGGACAGGCCGGTTACGCTGCGTCGAAAGCAGCGCTTGAAGCATTGAGTGGGCACATGGCCGCCGAATTCGACTCGTTCGGGGTGCGTGTGAATGTCGTTGCGCCGAACTCTTTCCCCGCCCTCGTGAGCACCGAGAGCGTCGTGCAGGCCGTAGGCAAGCTTGATCGCGGCACTGCGACCGGGTCCACCGTGATGGTCGACGTATAGACGTCCAGGCTGTGCCGATCGAACGGTCAGCGGTCCGCGATGGCGTAATCCATGTCGGATTCCACGGACCACCACCAACACAATTCGAGCCCGCGACGCCAACCTTGCAGCGACCCACGGCACTAGCCATCCAACTTAGGACTATCCGCCCGCTCCTGATTCCCGCCTTCCGCCGCTGGCTTTCGGCGCCGAGTGCTCGCCAGTGCATATGCGATTGCCATCAGCACGATACTGCCGGTGGTCACCGAATAGACGATCATCCGCGCGTTCCGCCCTTTGTCCACATGGGCGGCGCGGCCCGGAATCTGGATGCCGACTTGGACGTTGGGGAGCTGGTCGGACGGCGGCAGCTCGTAGGTAAGCGCCGCGACTGGATCGATTACGCCCCAACCCGTGGCCAGGTTGGGGCCCGAACCGGGGGTGCGGGCGGTCCGCTTGATCACGTCCATCACCTGGCCGGCATTCAGATCGGGTCGATACGCGCGGATCAAGGCTGCCAGCCCGGATACAAACGGTGCGGCGAAACTAGTGCCGTTGATGGGTGACAGGGCTCCCTGTTGGTCTGGCTCCGCGTTGATCAGTCCCGGACCGTTGGCATCGAGTGAGGTAATCCGCTCACCGGGTGCGGCGACGGCAACCCACGGACCGCGCAGGCTGAAGTCCGCGGGCAGTGCCTCCGGCGTAACCGCGGCGACAGCGAGAACGTAGCTGTCGAACCAGGCAGGACTCGCGACGGTGCGCACCGTGTCCCAGGCATTGTCCAATGGCCGGTTCGGATCAGTCATGCTGTTCTGAATCGAACAGAGGCCCCCCTGTCCGCCTTGTTTGCTGAGATTGCCTGCGGCAGCGACGACCACTACGTTTCTTTCGAACGCGTAGCGAACCGCCCGACCCAGCGCCGCGTCGTCGGGTTTTGCGCTCGCGGGGGTGCACGCCGCCATGGATAGGTTGATGACCGTTGCTCCCAGATCGACGGCCCGGGTGATCGCATACGCCAGCGTCAGTGTGTTGCCGTATCCGGTCGACACCGCGTTTACATCGTTGCGTTGACCGCCGCCGGAACCGGCAACCCCGAAAACGGCACTATTCTGTCGAATTGACAGGATAGTTGCCTCGGGGGCTACCCCTGAGAACATGTCATACGGGCTGGGTGAGCCCGCAATAATGCCGGCGACCAGTGTGCCGTGGGCGTCGCAGTCCTGAAGTCCGTCAGTGTGGGCGACGTAGTCCCCACCGCCCTCCAGGAACGGGAGGCGCGGATGTCGGCTTACTCCGGTATCGATGACGGCCACCTTCTGACCCGCGCCCCGCGTGTACTGCCAGGCTCTGCTGTAGTCGAGCATGGCCTCAGCGGCGGTTTGTACGGAGAAATCGGTGTGCGGAAGCACCCCTGTCGGAATACCGCAGATGGCTTTCTGCTCGGTTGGTTCGGATGGGCCTAACGGGCCGCTCGGAGGTGGCCCGGGCTCGACCACTGGCGGCGGAATGGCCGCGGCCACCGGGCTGGCTTGGCCTGCGAGGATCGCAAGCACGGACACCACGGCCCCCAGCTGCCGCAGCGTCCTCACCACCAGGGACCTAGATGTTCATAGAGGCCGAGCGCCCATAGCCCCACAGGGATCAGCGCCCCTACTGCCAGGTAATCCAAGTATCCCAGCAGCGTGGTCCGCCCGGTGGACAGCGTCGGTGCCGGCTGGGCGGTGAGACCAAGCAGGACGGCACCGACGGCCACTGCCAGCAAGACCCCTGTGGAGGCGAGCGGCAACGGGAGGATGCCGTGTTGCGAAACCACGCACGTGATGACCGCAAGGGAGGTGGCCGGCAACGCCAGAGCGATCCGCTCGGCCCATGTGCGAGGATGGCGGCTGCGCAGACCCAGTGCCACGGCGCACGTCAGCGCAAAGGCGAAGACCTGCCACGTGACGACGCCGCGATCGCGCAGCAACACCGTGTCTGCCGCGACCGCGGTACCGGCGAAACTTAACAGCAGTGCGGCTCGGGTCAGTGCGGCCTGGTGTACCCGGGCCCAAACCTGTTCCGCGGTAGGCATATTTGTTCCGGAGTTGGTGGTATCGGCAACCTGGGGCGTTTCCGTGGGGAACGGATTCTCCAGGGCCCATTCGTCGTCGGAACGCTCCACGTCGACTGGAGAGTTTGGTGCTTCAAAATGATCGATACCGGCGGTCAATCTGGGGACTGCCGCGCACATCAGGATGGTGACGATCGCCGACACCACGCACACTATGTCGGTGCGTACGCCGATCGAATGGATCAGCACCGCGACCCCACACAGGCCTGCCGCCAATGAACTGGCCAGGAATACCCAATAGCCTGTCCCGATCGCGCGGTAACACACGTAATTGGTCAGTAATAGCGCCGCGCACGCGCCCGCGAACCCGTAACCCCCAAAAGCGATGAGCGGCACTCCCAGAAGGGTCGCGCTGATGGGGATAGTGGCCGCACCGAGTGCCACGGCGACATCGTCGAGGGCGAAACTACGGCGCGCTACCGCGGCGAAGGTCGTCAAACCCACCACCGCGATCACGCCCAGCCCGGTCATGGTCACGCGCTGCACCTGTGATAGCGGCTGAATCAACAACAGTGCCAGTGCAATTGCGCCGAGGTTCGCGCCCACCAGGCCCATCCATCGGGCCGAACGCGAATCCCATTCGGCGTAGGCAGCCTTGTTCAACTGGGCGGCAGCATCGACGACGTCGTCATACAGCGTCGGTGGGGACAGTGCCCGCTGCGACGACAGTCGGAGCAGTTCGCCGTTGACAACCCCTGCCTCGCGCAGCGTCTTGTCCGGGCCGATCTCGACGCCGGTGTCGAATCGGCTCAGCACTCCGAATGTTCGGCGTTCTTCTTTGCCACGCGAATCGTCGCTGGGCGTCGCGTCGCGTGACCGGACCAACTTGGTCAGGTCCGGAATAAAGCTGGATACCGGGAGGTCCAACGGCAGTCCGATGTCGAGCTGCGTGTTGCCGCCGAAGACAGACACCCTGATCTGTTCAGGTTCGGCCGAGATCACCCGGAGGCTGTTCGATTCGTCGAGGTCGTTCATAGGTCCTGCATCTTCGATAGTTGGATCACGCCGCCCTTCATGCTGCGAGAGACCAGCATTCCTCGGCCGGGAGGCATTTGAGACGGCTTATGGCCGAACAGGGCACCCTCCTCTCGAGAGCCGCTCATCACCAGAGCGTTGCAGGACAGGTCGCGCAGACGCCCGATGAACGGATCCATCATCGCGCGACCGGCACCACCACTGCGGCGGGTGACGATGACTCGCAGCCCGACATCGCGTGCCTGCGGTAGATATTCGATCAGCGGGCCCAGCGGATGGTTGAGCGTGCCACCTCCGATGAGGTCGTAGTCGTCGATCATCACGAAGAGGTCCGGTCCAGACCACCAGGACCGTTCTTTCAGCTGCTGCTGGGTTATATCGCTGGGCGGCAGCCGGTCCTTGAGTGTGGCGGCTAGCGCTGTCATGAGTTCCGAACAGGACTGCGACGCCGTCGCGTACCCGCCCAGGTAGTCATTGTCGACCACGCCGAGCAGCGATCGCCGATAGTCGATGAGGATGATCTTGGCTTCCTCTGGCGTGGCGTTCTCCATCACTCCCGCCGCAATGTTCCGCAGCAGGCCCGACTTGCCGCACTCGATGTCCGCAAAGGCCACCAGGTGCGGTTGTGTGTCGAAATCGATGACGACGGGCTGCAGCTCTTCCTCGTTGATGCCGATTGCGATGCGCGATTTGCTCAGCATTCCGGCCGACCGCGCGGCGCGGATCACCGGATCGCGGTCCACGCTGTGCGGCAGCATTCGCACCCTGGGCGCCTGCCGGTTGCCGTAGTGGGCGCGGACAGCCTCCACCGACGCCGACACCCCGGTAGGCAGGCTCTCCACATCGGAGTCCGAATCCAACCGCGGTAGCGCCACCAGCAGGTGTAGCCGCTCGGGTGTCATACCCCGGCCGGGCCGGCCCACAGGAACCAGCTCGGCGAACTTGCGGCCCACGTCACTGTCGAGCGGATCGCCGAGCCGCAACTCGATGCGGGTGCCGAGCATGTCCTTGACCGCCGCACGGATTTCGAACCAGCGGGTCGCCGAGATCACCAGGTGCACACCGTAGGACAGACCCTGGATGGCTAGCGCTTGCAACGTCGGCTCAAGCATCTCGAAGTCGCTGCGGATCGATGCCCAGCCATCAATGACCAGGAACAGGTCCCCGAACTTGTCCTGGCTGAGCGGATCCTGCGCGGCAACCTCCGGCGGCAACGTGGCCAGGCGTGCCTTGCGCTGACGGAAGTCGCGCATCGACTCGATCCCGAGATCGCGGAACAGCAATTCCCGGGAGCGCAGCACGCCGGAAACTTCGGCGACAGTACGCCGGATTCCGTCGGCGTCCATACGCCCCGCTACACCGCCGACATGCGGCAGGTTGGCCAGGCTGACCAGGGTGCCGCCACCGAAGTCCAGGCAGAAGAACTGAATCTGCTCGGGAGTATGGGTCGCGGCGGCCGACATGATCAGCGTTCGCAACGCCGTCGACTTTCCGGATTGAGGACCGCCGACGATCGCCATGTTGCCCTGGGCACCGGCAAGATCCACGGCCAGCACATCGCGCCGCTGTTCGTAGGGCCGATCGACCAGGCCCATCGGCATCCATAGCCGTCCGTTCAGGTTCTCCGGGGCGTCCCAGTTGGGTACGGGGAGCAGCTCGTTGACCGCAGGGCTCTCGTCCAGCGGCGGCAACCAGACCTCGTGAGCGGGACGGCCGTGTCCACGCAATCGCGACACGACCATATCCAGCAGGGTGACCTTGGTGGGCGATGATGACAGCGCGCTTTCCGAGACCTCGACCTCCGCTGGTGCCAATGGGGTTGGGGCCTCGTCCTTTTTCACTGGGCTCGCGGTGAACAGTTTCGGTGCCAGTTCGCCAAGCTTTGTGGCGCGGCCAGTCTGAGCGGACCGCCGCGGCCGAACGTATTCCCCGGAGACGTAGCTGGCGTTGAATCGGAGCGGCTCGGAGGCATCGCATTTGAGGAACGCGGAGCCGGGGACGCTGGGCAGGTGGTAGGCGTCGGGCACTCCCAGCACGCTGCGGGACTCGCTGGCGGAGAACGTCTTGAGGCCGATGCGGTACGACAGGTGGGAGTCGAGCCCGCGCAGCTTGCCTTCCTCCAGGCGCTGCGAAGCCAGTAGCAGATGGACGTGCAGGGACCGGCCGAGGCGGCCGATCATCACGAAAAGCTCGGCGAAGTCCGGCTTCTGGGAAAGCAACTCAGAGAACTCGTCGACAATAACGAATAGCGCCGGCAGTGGCTCAAGTTCTGCACCGTTGGTGCGGGCGCGCTCGTATTCGGTGACGTTCGGGAAGTTGCCGCTCTTGCGAAGCAGCTCCTGGCGGCGGTTGAGCTCGCCGGCCAGGGCGTCGCGCATGCGGTCGACGAGAATCAGTTCGTCTTCGAGGTTGGTGATGATCGCGGCGATGTGCGGAACACCCTCAAGCCCCAGGAATGTGGCGCCACCCTTGAAGTCGACCAGCACCAGATTGAGTGCATCGGGGGAGTGGGAGGTGATCATCGACAGAACCAGCGTCCGCAAAAACTCCGACTTGCCCGAACCTGTCGCGCCGATGCACAGTCCGTGTGGCCCCATACCGGCCTCGGCGGATTCCTTGATGTCGATCTCCAACGGCAGGCCGTTGGGTGTGTAGCCGATCGGTACTCGCAGTCGTTCGCGCGGTGTGCGCCGACGCCAAACCTGCTCGGGCACAATCTCGGCGGCGTCGGGAATCTTGAGCAGATTCATCAGTCCGGGGTCCTCGGCGTTCCGGCTGTCGGACTCCAGGTTGACGATGTGCGCCGCGCTGGCCAGCCGGTAGCGACCGATGCGTCGGGCGGTGGCCTCAGCCTCGGCGACGGTGATGGTGTCCGGGGTGGCGAAGCGCTCAACCCCGACGGCAGTCCTGGCGCCGACATCGTCGCCCTCCACTACGAGCTGGAGTGCTCGTCGGGCCGCTGCCCCCTCCGCTGGGCCGTTGAGCTGCAGCACGGTGACACCGTCGAGGCCGGCGTCGGCCGACAACCGATCGTTGCCGGTGATGTAGCCGTCGTCGAGCACGACGACCAAGCGCTTGAGCCCCTGCGGCAGCTCGGAGTTGCGGGAGAAACGGCCTCGTTGAGCGAGGTCATCGGCTAACGAGCGTTCCAGCAATTCCAGTGTCGGGTACAGCATCCGCATCGGGCCCAAACCGTCACGAGCAGTCGGGTGTTGGGCATGCGGCAACCACTTGACCCAGCTCCAGTTGTCCCCATCTGGATTGGCGGTGACCACCGCTACTTGGACGTGGTCGGGCCCGTGGAAACTGCACAACTCCAACAACATCGAACGCACCAACTGCTGCGCGAGCTTGCGGTCGCCTTCGAAGGAAATGACCGGAAACGATCGCAGGGATACCGCGGTGGGTAGTGCGTGCACCACCGAATGGGTTTTGACATAGCGGCGAAGCGCCACTGTGGAGACCGGCTCGAGGTCCTCGGGCGGACCGGTCTCGGGTGCTAGCAACCGAGTGGCAAGTCGATGCGTGCCAATCCCGACACGGACGTGGCAGAAATCTGTGTCCCCGGGGCGTCGTTCCCACATCCGGATGGTCCCGACGACGTCCGCGAGTGCCCGCGGATCCGGGTGGCTCCATTCCAGCGCCGTGCGCTGTTCGTCGCCGGTGGCATCCGCATCGTCGCGCAGGTTCGCGAGGTAGCTGAAGTAGTCCTTGCGCTCTTCGTTGAGTTCCGCCGCGGCCTTGCCCTGTCGTTGGCCGCCACCCATGAACATGCCTGCCATCGACATGATCATCATCATCGGAAAGATCATGAACATCGGGTTTTTGGTCATATCGCGGCCACCGACGGTCACCATGAGCGCGATCATCCCCACCACCGCAACGATCATCACGAACGGCATCAGCTTCATCAGCAGATTGCCGGGAATCACGCGTGGCACTTCAGGAGGAGGCTGGAGGTTCACCTCGCCCCCGGGCATTCGGGGCGGTTGCATCCGTGTGCGACGCACGAAACCCTGGGTGCTCACCTCTTACTAGCTCCTCCCCCCCGGCAGGTCCGCGACGGTCGTCTGCGGCGCCCTTCGGTATTGTCAGCAGCTTAAGTGTCGCAGGCGCGACAATATAGCCAGAGGGGGCTACCGCGTTGACTCTACCGCCTTCGCTGTCGGAGCTTGACGCGGAATCTGAGCCCGAACTCGAGCTGAGCCGGATCACCCTGGTGGTTGGTGGCCTGCGCATCGATGTCGGCCTGCCGCCGAACGTCAGTATCGCCAATTTCATCGACGACGTCATCGACATCGCCAACGACCAGATAGCCACGCGGCCCGAGTTGGCGGGCACCCAGTTCGATGCCGCCGAGGACAAGTGGACGCTGGCCCGCCTCGGTGCCGATCCGATCGATCCGAGTCGTTCGCTGTCGGAGGCGAACATATACGCCGGCGAGCTGATGGCGATCCGCGAGATCGGTCAGCCTGCGAGCCCGCTGCTCTTCGATGACATCGAAGAGCTCGGGGATGCCGGGGAGCGGACTGATCTGCCCTGGACCAAGTGGATTGTCGACAACCGGCAGATGCTCGGCTACTTGGCGGTCGGATTGGCCACCAGTATCGCCGCTGCGCTGCTCTTGCCGAGACACGCGGGCGACCGGTACCTCGCCGGGACCGTGCTCGGCCTGGGGGTACTGGGTGTGATCGTCGCCTGTGTGCTCGCGCAACGATCCCGAGGAGCGGTGCGTTCGCAGTGGGCGGCCGTCGTTGCGACGCCACTGCTTTTCGCGGGCTCCCTGTACATGGTGCCGGAGGCTTTCGGTGTCAAGGCCTTGCCCATGGCGTTCGGACTGACGGCGCTGGCCTCGCTGGCGATGGTGCTGATCACCGGGAGCGGCCGTGCGCTGCACACAACCGTCATGACGCTGTCCGCACTCGGCGGGGCCAGCGCGACGGCCGCGCTGCTGTGGGACCCACCGCAACGCTCGGTGGGCGCCGCTCTCGCGACATTTGCGGTGGTGGTTGTCTATGTCTCGCCGCGAATCACCATCATGCTTTCGAAGCTGCCAATACCGCGGGTGCCAACTGCCGGTGAACCGCTCGACGACATCGAAACTCAGGGTGGGACCACGGTCGAAGGCGTCAACGCTATTGGCAAGCAGATCATCCCCACCGAGGAGGGCATGGTTGGGCAGCTACGGCGAGCCAACGCGTACCTGACCGGCATGCTGGTTGCTGCGGCGATTGCAGCCGCCGCGGGCTGCTATCTGAGTATCGATGTCAGCGACGGATTCTATTGGCAGGGTTCGGCTTTCTGTGCTGCCGTGGCAACAGTGCTTTGCCTTCGTGGGCGCAGCCATCATGATCTAGTCCAATCGGCGACGCTGGTTGGCGGCGGTCTGATCATCGCGCTCATGGCGATCGTCAAGAACGGCCTGTACGTGCGGGATGGCCAGGTGGCTGCGACAGCGGCCATGATTGTTTTCATCACGCTGGTCGTGCTGTGCGGAATCGTCGCGCCCCGGCTGGTGTTCTCGCCTGTAATGCGCCGTCAGGTCGAGATTCTCGAGTACGTCGCCATCGCGATGGTGTTCCCGCTGTGTTTCTGGATCGTGCGTATCTACGGGTTCTTTCGCGAATTGCGGATCTGACCCGCTATTGCTTGGGTGGGTTGACCTTCGTCCCGGCCGGGTCGGCTGCGAGCGAATCATGGGCCACCAGCGCCGCCTCTTGAGATAGCTCAGGGCCAGCGGGCAGTAGGGAGAGCACCGACCACGGGGCCAACTGCGGGTACATGGCGTCGCTGTTGGGTTCGGTCACCCCGCTCACGCCGAGCGCCGCAGCTGTGGGCAGGTCCTTGATGTGGTAGCGCAGACCAGTATCGGCGACGTAGAACAGTGCGCCGGCGGCCTTGCTCTCCGGTGCGTTGCCGGTCGCCTCGACGAACTCGCCGGTGCCGGGCTTCAGATACACCCAGTCGACGCCCGGGCCGGTCCCGTCGGCGCTGGCCAATGGGACGGGTTTCGCGCCGGATGGCAGCGGCAGCCGATGCCCAACCAGCAGTCGTATCGTGGCTTGGGCGGCGTTCTTGGGCCGCTGCCAGGACATGCAGGCCACTCGGTCCGGCTCCAGGTCGATGATCCGAGGTGATACGGCTGGATAGTGATCCACCGGCAGAGTGTGCACGATCGGTGCGTTGCTGACCAGCGAGGGTGACACCTCGTGGGTGCCCTGTGGATCGTTAGCGGGTCCGCCGTATCGGATGATGTCGGCGGTCGCGTCCGAGATCCTCTGCAGTCCCTCGCGCAGCACCACGTACAGCTGATTGCCGGTGGAGTCGGAGGTCCTGATCATCGACCCCACCGGGTACTGGGCCGGCAGATACGGTGCTGGCTCGCCGATCCCCTCGATGACGACCGGGCGGATAGGCGGCGCCAGCGGGAACGAGTTGAGCAGTCCGGGCGAGACAGGCCGGGGATAGACGTCCTGCAAATGCAGAGCGTTGACGACGCCTTTGTCACGCGGGTCTACCGCAGCGCGCACCCCGTCGTAGACGAGGTAGACGGTGTCCCCGGACATAACGAGCAACATCTCGTCCGTCGAGGCGGCGCGGATGCCTTCGCCCAGAGCCGGATCATTGGCCAGGACCGCTGTCTCCAGTCCGCCGGGACCGGGACCGGAACGGATATCCGGCGTCGTCACCGAGTCGCATACGGTCCAGGACGACATATCCAGGTTATCGGCGCCGTGAATCGCCGCCGGCGCTCCAACTATGCCCACCATCGGGCCACGCGGTAGCTGGTTGAGGAAGCGGTCATCGACCTGCTTGGGTGCGTCGGCCGAACCGGTGATCATCCGGGCGGAACTGATGTTGAGCACGGGGTGTACCCGGTCGCCGATCTGCACGAACATTCCGCCGCTGGATTTACTGATCAGGATCTGCGCGTTTCCGATGTTTGGTGTCGGCTTGAAAAAGGCAAGGACGGCGGCAGCTCCCGTAATCAGGACGGCGACGACGAACCCCACCATCAGTGACCGGATCTGGCCGCGCATAGGGTCGTGGATCATCCGGGAGTCGGCGCGGATGAGCGCATGCTCGAGGCGCCGCAGCAGGAACCGATAGCCGTTGACTTGTGCGCGTGTGGTAACTTGCGCTGGCATTGCCGCTCCCCTCAGCATCGGTTCCGTATCGAAGCCGTCGGTAGCGTACAACATGGTCACGGGGGTTTACTGCACTCGCGAGGTGCTGCCCCATCAGCTGTTGAGGAAGCCGACTTGCCTGGTCGCGGTGCGGGTGCCCGTCGTCAACGACGGAGGCCGCCGGAGTCGAGCCGTTTGCGGTCAACCGTGGAGATTCGTGCACAGCGGATGCTGCCGCTGTGGGACTTGGTGTTGCTACAGGTATTGATCGCGGCCGGGCTGACTATCGCGTTGCTGGCTGGGTTCCCCGGGTGGCAGGGTGCGGCCGTGGGTCTGGTCGTCGCATTGGTGCTGGTGGTGCGGGGACGCGGTACGACACTGCCGCGACTGGTTGGCCTGCGGCTGAGGTTCCTGTTGGAACGCCGCAAACGTGTCCGGAAGCACACAGGTCCGGCAGAACCGTTCGATGTCCCTGCGTCGGATGGGACCTTGATCGGATTTCGCTGGGACGGACGCACACTGCTGTCGCTATTGAAAATCGACGAGAACCCGCAGGCGATGACGGTGATGGAACCCGGTGTCACCGTCTCCGGTGACATCGTCCCCGTAGATGCGTTGGTGGAATGTTTGCGGCAGTTCGACATAACGCTCGACTCCATCGACGTGCTGAGCCAGGGTGCTCGCTCGCACGGCCACACCGAGATGGCTGCCGTGTACGACGCGGTGCTGGGTCCGTTGCCGGCTATCGCGCAGCGCACCGTGTGGGTCGCGATCCGCTTCGATCCGTCGCGGTGTGCTGACGCGGTGCGCCGCCGCGGCGGTGGCCGGGAGGGCATCTTGCGCGCTGCCACCACGGCGACACGGCGGGTGGCCAATCGGTTGACCGAGGCCGGGCTGGGTTCGCGGGTGCAGACCGCCAGCGAGATCGGACAGGCGGTCAACCAGCTGTCCGATGGTGTCAACTTGGGCAGCGTCGAGGAAACGTGGCGGACCTGCCAGGAGGGTCGCTTCAAGCTTCGCAGCTTTGCGATCAAGCCTGCGATGCTCACGACCGCTGGCTTGGGCCTGGTCTGGACGATTCCGAGCTACTCCACCACTGTCTGCCTGTCACTGAGGCGAGACGCCGATGACGTCACCCAGGTGCGGGGATTGGCTCGCTTCGACACCCATGACCGTGCCCGCATCCACCTGCGGGGCCTGAACCACCTACGCGGCTTCCAGCACTCGGCGCTGGCCTCGAGCCTGCCTGTGCCCCAGCCGTCTCGCCAGATCAACAACTGGGCGTATGCGGCTGCAGACGGCGCGGTGGACAACATCGCAGTTCCGGCATCCGGTTGCGGCCAGGTGATCGGCGCTGACGAGCATGGCCGAGCGGTCGCGCTGCCTCTTTTCGGGCCGCAGATTAATCGCGTGGAGATTGTGGGCACTTTGCACCTGGCGCAGCTTGCGGTACTGCGGTCGTTGGCGCTCGGTGCCCGGGTGCGTGTGCACAGCCATCGTCCGCGGTTGTGGCACGGCATGATCAAGGAGGTCGATGACCACGACCTGCTTTGGGTGGCAGACGCCAATCGCCGGACCATGCAGGCGGGTTCGGACCGCAATTACACCGTCGAGGTGTTCGACGGAGTGGTCGAGCAGTCGGTGCGAATCGGCGTTACCGCGATGGTCATCACGCCGCCGAGCTCGGCGGTGAGCCCAAACGCCGACGTGGCACTGGAACTGCTCGACGCCGAGGCCGACATCGTCAAGGTGTCCACTCGGGCGGGCTCATCGGTGGTCACGATGGTCGCCACCGACGAGGAAGTGCGTTATATCAGGGATTCATTTGCCGCCGAGCGAAGCGGCGCCAAAGCCTGAGAGGGCTCGGGGGGGGGGCTTTGACGACTCCGGCGAGACCTCCGCAAGTCGTAACGGTCGGGATCGAGAGCTGCGGCTCGCTGTGTGTATGTCAGCTGGCCAGGCGTTTGCACAGCGCACTCATGTTGTGTGCGGCGGTGCGGGCGGTGGTGATGGAGTCCCCGCTGGACTCGTCGAAACTCCGGTAGGCGGTAGCCAACGCGGCCAGAGAACTCACGGTTGTTTGAGAGGTCAGCGTGAGGATCTCGGCGGCACCGGGCGTAATGCGCTGCTTCAGTGCGTCGGCGGCCTGCTGGAATAGGTCACCGGCATGCATGACAGCGCTTACGTGCTCTGGATTGTTGCGTACCGCAGGATCAAGGATGCTGGTTCCTTCCGGGATTGCCGTGAGCGCGTCAGCCGCATCGTTGATCAGTTTGCCGGAAACGTCCCAGCCTTCACAGGTCTGACGATTGGCCCGCTCAAGGGGCTTCGCGGCGGGTGGCGCGGAAGGCTCCGGGGTCACGGTGACTGTAACTGCCGGAGCGGCGGTGCGCTCACTCGCCAACATAGTGGCGCCTACCCCGACTGCTGCGCCCACCAGCACGCCCGCACTCGCAGCCGCGACGATCCCCGGCCAGCGGCGTGGTGCCCGGTACAGCTTGCCCGCATTCATCGACGCCACCTTTCGGTTGACCAGCCTGAGGCGTTCCACTCGTCACGTTTATTGGGATGAGAGAAGCTGTCGGCCACCGAGGCGGCCAGTTCGAGGAAGGCCTGCCGCGCTTTCCATCCCACTAGGTCGAGGACCACTTCGGAACCCTGCGCGAGGTGGTCATCGTAGGGGATGACGTGCACAGCGCGGGCCCGGGTAAGGAACTGGCGGGCCAGCAGGTCGATATCGACAGACACTGCACCCGGTCGGGCGGCGCTGACGGCCACCACCGCACCTGGTACCAGGTGCGCGTGACCGTTTTTGGACAGCCAGTCCAGGGTGGCCAGGCCGCTGCGGGCGGCGTCGATCGCCGGAGAAATCACCAATACCAGTGCATCGGCCTCATCGAGCACGCCGGCCATCGCCGAGTGCACCAGCCCGGTACCACAGTCGGTGAGGATGATGTTGTAAAACCGCTTCAGCGTCTGCATGACGGCCCGATAATCGGCCTCGGAGAAGGACTCGGATGTTGCGGGGTCTCGCTCGGAGGCCAGAATCTCCAGTCGGCTGGAGTTCTGCGAAGTATGCCGACGGATGTCGGAATAGCGAGACAGGCGCTCGTCGAGTAACAAATCTCGCACGGTGGAGTTGCTCTGTTTCGGTGCGCGTTGTGCGAGGGTGCCAAAGTCAGGGTTGGCGTCGACGGCGATGACTCGGTCGCCGCGGACAGCGGCGAACGTCGATCCCAACCCAACCGTGGTTGTGGTCTTGCCGACTCCGCCCTTCAACGAGAGCACGGCGATGCTGTAGTCGCCGCGCACGGGTTGGTTGACCCGCGCGGTCAACCGTTTGTGACTATTTGCCTTGTCTGATTCTCCCGGGTTGATGCCGGTCATCCGGTGAATAGCCCTGCGCCAACCGCGTTCTGGGGCCGCCTGAACGCGCCGGATCAAGCCGAGCTCACCGGGGGTAGGCAGCCGCGGCTGCCGAGTATCCGGCGAACCGGACGGGTTTCCGCGGTCGGCGGTGGTGAACGGCGTCGCCATTGGCTCAAACGTGGGAGGTGCCTGCGGTGGTGCTGTCGGTGGGGTAAACGGTGACTGGCGATGTGGCGGTGCTGCAGGTGAGGTAGGCGGCGGTTGGCGCTGCGTCGGGACTGTCGACGAGGTAAATCGTGGTATGCGCAATGGTGCGGTGTCGGCGTCATCAGGCTGCGCGTTATGCCCGGACAGTGGCCCCCGGGAACTGTCGAAATTACTCACTGTCGGCTCCGATGGCTCAGTCGCGCTTCAGCATGGCCAACGCGTTCTTGAGTGCAGCCCGCATGTCTACAGCGTCGATGCGCATCAGCTCGGCTTCGTCAAGGTCCTCCAAGGCGGCCTCATGTTCTTCAGCGAGCCTGTGTTCCCGTTCTTCCTCGGCGGCCTCTATCACATTTCGGACGAAGCGCCCGTTGCCGGCCAGGTCGATGCCCCGGCGAGTCTGGCCGGAGTCATCGGCAGAGGTGGTTTCGTAGAGCGTCTCGCACGCCTTGACCAGCTCGTCGCAGGCGGGTTCGGACAGCTCTGAGTCGCGTCGTTGCGCGGTGAGTCGGGCGATGTCGCCTAGTTCGGCCGGAGTGTAGGACTCGAAGCGTATGCGTTTGGTGAACCGCGATGCCAGGCCCTCGTTGGAGGCTAGGAATCGGTCGATCTCTGCGTCGTAGCCGGCAATGATGACGACCAGCCGGTCGCGGTCGTTCTCCATCCGGGCCAGCAATGTATCCACCGCTTCCCGACCGAAGGCGTCGCCACCGGAAAGCCCGGTCTGGATCAGTGTGTACGCCTCGTCGATGAACAGCACACCATCCATCGCTGAGTCGATCAGCGCAGACGTTTTGATCGCCGTACTGCCCAGGTGCTCGCCGACGAAATCGCTGCGCTTGGCCTCGACGACGTTGGGCGTTTTGAGTAGCCCCAGCCCGCAGTAGGTCTGTGCTACCACCCGGGCGATGGTGGTCTTGCCGGTCCCAGGCGGTCCGGTGAAGATCAGGTGCAGGCTGCGCGATGCGGCACTGAGCCCCTTATCGCCCCGGACCTTGGCGAGCTTAGCCGCGGACCTCAGCTTGGCCACCTGGAGTTTCACATCATTCAGGCCAATCTGGCGGTTCAGTTCCTCCTCGGCCTCACGCAGGTATTTGTTGCTGCGTTCGGCGATGTCGTCCGCGTCGTCGGTGTTCTCGCGCGCGGTGCTCGGATCCCACTTATCGGTGCGAGAGTCGATCGATTCCTTGGTACTGATGATCAACCGATACTTCGGGTCGTGCAGGGCTGCCGCGTTGGCCTCGAACCCGGGATCCTCGCTGTAGATGCGCTCGAAGATGATCCGGGCTTCCGGTTCCTTGCCCATCTCGCGTAGCGTCAGGCCCTTGCAGAACTCGGCTGCCTGCCGCGCCGCGGGGATCGGTCCTTCAATCGCCTGGTCCAGGCGCCGGATACCTTCGGCGAACAGGCCCATCTGAGCGCACGCCGAGCCGACCATCAGGTGCGCGCCCGCTGCCAGATACTCGTCGGTGAACGCCGCGGAGTGGGCCAATGCGGAGAGCACATCTGGCCAGCGCTGAGTGGTGAAATGCAGCACTGCACGGACGTAGGCGCAGATCTCGGCGGATTCGGTGTCGCCACCGGGCATCGTTTTGCGGGTGGCGTCGAGTTCGTCAAGCACCTTCTCGGCCTCGCCGTAGTCCGTCCCCTGGATCAGTCCCGCCGCGTAGGCGAGCGCCACCTCGGTGAGTGTGCTCAGTCCGTAGTCGAGATATAGCCCGGTCTGGAAGCGCCCAGCAAGGGCGTTGCGAGGCAGTCCGAGGCGACGCTGGTCACGTCCAAGGTTGGCCTTGCTAGTGCGGTACAGATGGTAGAGGACCTCAGGGCTGATCTCGCCGGCGGCCGCACGGCCTAACCACGCGTCGCTCATCTCGGGGTCGTACTCTGTCGCTCGCTTGAACGCCATGCCCGCGTACTGCACGTCGCGGTCGGTCTCCAAGCCGTCGATCGGGATCCCCAGCGATAGCACGCCAGCATCGAACACCCGTTGTGCGTCCCTCGACCCACTCATCGGCTGGTTATCCTTACTTCGTCAGTGATGTTCTGTGACAACGGAATTCCCGGCACAACCAAGGAGATCAATTTTCCGTGGCAACCACCCATTTTGCATTCCCCTTGTATTGCTAGCACGGCTCAGAACATTGTACTAACTTTGGCCGCATGCCAGCCCATAACGTCACACCGCCGCCAGGCGGAGGCGCGGGTACCCGCGCCGGTCAGGGCCGTCAGGGTGCCGCGCGGTCGCCCAGCGGCAGCATTTCAGTTGTCACGACTGAGCAGGGTCTGCCGGTAGCTCTCAAGATCGATCCACGCGAGCTGAAAAAGTCGCCGCAGCATCTGGCGAACGAGATTCTGGCGCTCTGCCGGCTATCCGGCATGCGCGCCCAGGTGGCCCATCGACGTGAGATGCAAGCGCAGGGCGTTGACTCCCCCACGATCGAAATCATGGGCTTGGCCACCGAATCCGACGTAGTGAACGCCGAGGAGCGCATATTCGGTGACGAGGACATGCCCGACAGTTGGATGCGTTCGGTATGAGCGCCCCGGGCACGAGCCTTGCAGCGTCTTTGCTCGCTCGAGTGCGCAAGCAGCGCGACCTCATGCAGTCCCTCGCTGAGCACACCGCCGCGGTGAGCGTGCGGGTGACCAGTCGTGACCAGTCGGTCAGCGCAGAGGTCGATGCGCACGGCGCTCTGTCCGGGCTGTGGCTGGGCCCTTCTGCGGCCCGATTGGGTGCTGACGCGTTGGCAAAGCTGATCGTTGACACTGCGCAGGAAGCCGCACGGCACGCTATGGAGCGACATGCTTTCCTTTTCAAGGAGTTCAATAACCGGATGGCAGAGTTGGAAAAAACCCCTTTGACCTGCTGGGATGGCAGCACGTTCGTGCCCGGCGAGGATCCGGACGCAGAAAAAGATGCCCGAGAAGTTGCCGGGTCCCCTGAAGATCCGGCAAAATAGTAGCCAGAACATCTGCTGGGGGAGTTATCGTTGCTGTAACGAGGGGCGGGGCTCGCCCTTTGGTCGTATATCAGGAGGGAATCATGACCGAAGATTTTGAGGCGCAACCCGCCTACATGTCCGCGATGCAGTTGGCGCAGGAGGGCGTTTCCACAGCGATCACCACCGCGTTTTCCGTGGTCACGCCGGGCGCGCTGTCCGGATTTGCCAGCGCGATCGGGCCGCTCGGCGTCGCCAACGTGATTCCGGCGTTCTTTGCGTCTACGAGCAGCAACGTCACCAGCGGGCTGGGGACGGCTGTCAACCACGCGCTGCTGGGTACGTCGACAGAGGTCGCCCAGGCCGGCTACGTCAAGGTTGACGAGGGCGCTGGTTCCGGACCGACGACTGCCGTCTGACCGGCGAAATCATGGCCGCTAACAACCCAGAGGGACAGGTACCCCCAGGTCCTGTAGGGCCCCTTTCGCCCATGCAAGGACCCATGGGTGCGGCGCCAGCTGCGGGCGGTGTCGGCGGTGTCGTTTTCGACCCGACGCCGCACCTTAACGCTCTTGAGCATGGGCTCAAAGACTGGCTGAACAAGCCAACGCGGAACATTCTGGACGAACTGAATCTGAATCCTTCCGACCGGAACGCCCAGGACCGGAACGCCCAGGATCAGGCCGCCGCCGATGCGGGTGCGGCCGGGGGTGGGGACATGGTTGCCGGGCTGATGTCGCCGATGCTTCAGATGCTCGGCACGCTGGGCACCGGGATCTTCCAGGGCCTCAACCCGCAGCAGATGTTCCAGCCCATGACCCAGGCGTTCCAACAAGGCGCGCAGAGCCTGCAGGGCTTGATGGGGCAGATGGGGCAGGGTGGCAGCGGATGGGCGGGTGCTGGTGCGGCGGGGACGGCGGCAAAGACCGCGGAGACCCTGGGCAACGGCGCGGCTGTGTCGGCGCAAGGCGCCGCGCTCGGCGGGCAGGGGATGACAGCCGGGGCGGACACGTCTCAGGGCTACACGCGGCTGCTTGAGCTCATCCAAGAGACCCAGCACCGACTCGAGGCGCTCTCTGGCGGAATTCCCTTTACTGCTCCAGAGATGGGCGAAACGGCCGGTTCCGCTACCGCGCGCGCCGTCGAGATCGTCACTGAGCTGGAAACCGCACTCACCGGACAGGCGGCCAACATGACGGCCACAGGTGCGCCAGTGGCGCTCGCTCAAGGCCCGACCTCCATGATGAGCATGATGGGCCCGATGATGCAGATTGCGATGAGCATGATGAGCCCTGCAATGCAGATGGCCACGATGCCGTTGACGATGGGTAGCCAGATGCTCACCCAGGGAATGCAGGCCGGTGTCCAGGCTGCAACCAGCATGGCGCAGGCGGCGGGTAAGGGGGGTGCGGGCGCTGGCAGTGGTTTGGGTGCGGCCGCCAAAGGGTTGTCGTCGGCCGGGCTGGGCTCTGCAGCCGCCGCCCCCAAGATCGGTGGCGGCGGGGCCGGCATCGGTAGTGGCGGAGGCGGGGGGACGATCGCGGCGCGTGCGTTGCCGTCTGCCGTTCCGGCGAACATGGCCAGCGTCAGCGAGTCGGGCTCCGCAACGCAGGCTGCCGCAGTGCGCGGTGCGGGCGTAGTAGCTGCGGGCTCCAGTGGTGCGGGCATGATGGGTGGCGCGCCGATGGGCGGCGCGGGTGCTCGCGGTGCCGGCGCTGGTGGTGGCAGCGGCGATCATTCCGCCGCGAACTTCCTACACACGAGCGATCAGGGCGGCGAAATCATTGGCGATCTGGGCACCGTCACACCCGCGGTGATTGGTGAAAACGATCCCAACGCCGACGTGGACGTGGAACTGCGTATTACCTGAGTAACCGCATCAATCCGCATCAATCAGAGGAGTAATGAAATGGCCGATATAAGAGATATCAAGATCCAGCCTGGCGAGGTGGGTGATGTCATCAAACAACTTGATGACCTTGCCGGCCGAGTTGATTCCGTCTTGAAAGCCGAGTCGCCGCATCTGACGACGGTGGCACCGGGCAGCGACGAAGTTTCCCAGCGCGTCGCGCGGACGTCGAATGCCGTGCATGAGTCTTTCGGCAAGGCTGCGGCCTTGGGTTCCACCGAGATTCGGGAAGTAGCTGCGACGTTGCGGGCGCATTCGGGCAAGATTCAGGAAACCGATCTGGCTTGATCAGCCATGAATTCGGGCTAGGGACGGGAAGGGGGTTACGGCGTGGGGTTCACCAATGTGGTGTGGGAGTCGCGGAGCGCTGAACAGCTGGCTCGTGACCTCACAGACGGACCTGGCCCAGGATCCGTCGGCGAGGCGGGGGCTGCGTGGGTTCGGGTTGCCAATGAGTTGGCACGTGTATCGACCGATTTCGATGCGATCGTCGAACGGTTCAAGGCATCATGGGATAGCGGTGGGTCGGATGCGGTTTCGCAGAAGCTCGTTGAATTTGGCCGCTGGATCCAGTCACTTGCGCTGAACGCAGCGGGCAATGGGCAGAAGATTGAGGAAGCGGCGGTAGCGAACACCGTCGCGATCCTGTCGATGCCAAGCGTGTCGGATGTTGTGGAAGCCAAGGCTTCCGCGGACATGATGGCTTCACTGGGCGCGTACAACGGCGCGATTCTCGACGGTAAGTTTGCCGAGTTCGAGGAAGCAGCCACCGCTCAGCAGGCTGATGCCGCCGCGGTCATGATCCGCTATGAGGAGGCTGTCGCAGAATTTGCCGAGCCGTGGGAACAGCTGCCGCCGCCTCAAGTGGTCAAGGGTGACGCGCTCAAGGCTGAGAAAGAAGGCAAGTCCGAGGGCAAAGGCGGTGGCGGCCGAGGTGGTGGTGGCGGCGGTACCGCAAGGCCATTGGCCCCTATGGCTGCGTCGCCGATCAAGACCAGCGATGCCGCGAAGGACTTGAAGAAAACGCCATTCGGCAGTGCTGCGGGGAGCAGTAGTGGCGGCATGGGCCGTGGTGCTATGGGCCCCATGGGCATGATGGGGAGGGGCGGCAGCCAGGACCGCGAGCACGAGTCAATCCGTCCTGCTGAGTCACTGGAAGGTGGCGGTGAGCCCGGTGCGCGGCTTTCGGAAATGGGCGGTTCGTCGTGGTTGCCGGCCGCGCAACAGAGCGATGCACCGTTCACGGTGGCGAACGTAAGTTGGGGGCCCAACACAGCGATTTTCGATGAGCTGGCCACGCCGGAACCCTCTGCTGAAAACTACGCTGACGAACCCGCCCGCACGTTGCAACAGGTCTCCGATAGATGGGTGGCGCCACCGGTTATCGGGGCGGATGATAAGGATCCGGTCCGATGACAGCCGCGCTTGGTTCGCGGTTCAACGTCAGTGAAGACGAGTTGCGAATTGTCGCGCAGCGGGTGGGGATACAGAGTCTGCCCTCGGTGTTGGCAATCCGGCTGCGGCACGGCACGGATGAAGCACTGGACGCGGCGATCGACCGTGCGACCGGGATGCTGGTATCTCGTGGTCTGGTTGTGGACGGCGTGGTGGCCGACGAGTTGCTGGGGCTGCTGCAGGTGCTGCAGCGGCCCGACCGAGAGCTAGCCATGCGGTTAGTCACACCGGACGGTATTTCCCGTGTCTCGGTGGCGCGCCGTGGCACTCGGTTGGTGACGGCACGGCGGATCGGCGATGACATCGAGCTGCGGGCGATTGCGGGAGAGGCGAGGCTCGACGCAGCGGTGGCGGCGTTGGTCGCTGAGTTGCCACGCTCGGAGGCGGCGCAAATCACCCCGGTGGGTGCCCCGCAGCAGGAGATGCGCGAGCGGCTTACCGGCACACACGATTCTGCGGAGCTAGCCGACCGTATCCGGGCGATCGGCGCGGATTCGCAGACCGCGATGCTGCTCGGATCGGCGCTCGGGTCCCGCGCGGCATTTGCCGAGGTCGTGTACTACGCCCTTTCGACCGAGGATGACCGCATTGTGCGGGCGCCGGCTGCGGTCGGGATTTTCTATACCAAGCGCGGCAGGATTGTCGGCGCGCCAAGCACCTCACCCAATGGACAGATCTGGTCTACCCTCAAGCCGGGTTCAGATCACTCGATCGGGCAGGCAGTTCGCCAGTTGGTGGAGCTGTCCGATGAAGGATGGGGGACAACATAAATCGCGACGATGGATCATTTCCGCAGTAATGAACTGACAACCAACCAGTCACCGACAAGAATTCAGATCACAGAAGTTAGGGGAAATATATGGCTCCCGTGAATATCAATGTACCGGGGATCAAGAGTGCGATGGAAAGCGTACACACGTGCCTTGAGGACATGCTCGTGCAGTTCGACAAGATGAATGAGGCACTTGACACCGTCGCGAACGCTCATAAGAGCGAAAACTCGGCAATGATTCAGCACGACATCGCCAAGATCGACGAAGATCTCAGGGAAGCCTACAAGGCCATGAAGGAGACGCACAGCGAGGTTTACCAGAAGGGAAATGCGCTGTTGCAAAGGGCGGGCGAGGCCCCGATAGCAGAGCCTGAAACCCCGGCTCCGTGGGCAGCAAGAAGTCCGGGTAGAAACAGCGGCGACGACATCGTCTACGACCCGCAAGCGATGGCGCATTATGAGGAGGCGCACGCGTCCGCTCAGCAAGCCGGAACGATCGTCACGGAAATCAACGATCTGTTCCAGAACAAGATCCCAGTCGCATTCGACAGCCAGGCCTCCACGTCGATCGTGGCGCACCAGGGGGAAATCACCAAAAACTTCGACGAAGCGCACCAGGGCTTGCTGAAGTTGCTGGGTGAAACCGCGCCAGGTGAGATGGACGAGCTGTTCGCGCTCGACCGTCAGCTGGGCAGCTAGTTATGATGCGCTGCGTCGGGCCCCGGTCGGGGACCCGACGCAGCGTTTATTATTTTTTGCTGGGCGGAGAGCCTGACGCCCGGTGGGGCAATGAGAGGACGTCGTCATGGGTGGTAAAGAACCGCCGTCAATCCAGGACCTGAACCAATACGCCAGCCAAATTAAACAGGTTTCGCCAGAGCAGCTCACGGTCGAACTCAACGAGGCAGATCTGGGGAACTGGAAGCGTGCTGTCGATAGTGTGGTCGGATCGCTCACCTCAGCGAAAGCCCTCGTGGATGGAAAGAGGGTTGATGTTGGGTCGGTGAGTTCAGACTTTCAATCCGCAATCGACACCGCTGATAATATCAATAAGTCTGGCGATCAAGTCCGTGCCAATATCGATGCGAATCTAGCCTTCGCCAAAGCGCTCCAAGATCTGATCAAGTCCGCTTTCGACAAGATCAAGATACAGTCGGGCGGATGATGGATACTCTCAGGAAAATGTGCGGCACATATGGCGCCTAAGTGGGACGTTGGAAACGGGAACGATCCGTACGGGCCAGACCCGATAAATATCCCACGTCCGGATCCAAACGAGACTACGTGGGGGTTTCGACCTTCGGAGATCCGGCCGGATATATACGGAATTGCCGGACATCTCAATGACTTTAATGCTGACAAGGGTGGACCGAACAGTAGTAGAGCTTATCGACGTGTCGCCTTGGCGCATATCACCACATTCCTGCAGGGTTATAACGGAATCATCAACGCTAACGACGACGTAGCTCCTAATCAGCACAATGATTGGGCAAACGCGGGAAACAAGCTTAGCGATGCGAATACCGCAATCAGCGGTTGGCTGACGAATCCCGGAAGTATTAAAGGTCAAACAGCCAGGTCCATACTGGAGAAGGCGGCGCACCTAGGAGACTCTCTGCAGCCTACGGCCAGTGGGGCTCGTCGCATGGATTACATAGTCGATATGTTCTCCCGCGATATGTCGGCGACAAAAACCTGGTTTAAAGACTCTTATGATAGCTATAGTCGTAATGCGCAGACGCAGAGCGGTATGGATCAATCAAATTATGCCGCACAAACATTTGTTAAACAGGCGTACAACCCTCCGATCGATATGATCGGCTACAACCACCCGGACCTGCCGGCGCCTCTTGCGCCGCCGCAGATTCCCGGTCCCGGTCCCGGTCCCGGTCCCGGTCCCGGTCCCGGTCTGGGAGTTGGACCTGGCCCAGGGCTACCCTCCATACCGCAAATATCCGCGCTCAAGACACCTACGACACCGGCGAAGGCCGCCCCAGCGGATTCCTCAAACAATCCACTGAGTGGTGCAAGTAACGCGGCGAATACCGGTGCGCAGGCAGCTCAGCAAGCCGCGCAGGGGGCCGGACAAGCTGCGCAACAAGGTGCGCAACAAGCAGTGAACGCGGCTCAGCAGGCGCTCGGAAGCGCACTCAACGGAAACAAAGGCGGACTCCCCGAAGGCGTGCTGGGATTGGGATCCAAAGGCGTCAATGGTGTAGCGAAGCCCGGCGGGTTCGCAGGGGGCGGCGGCGCCGGTAAAGGAGGGGGCATTGGTGCCGGAGTGGCTAAGGAGTTGCCCACCGCTAACCCCGCTACTCGTATGGCGGCAGGGACCAAACCCGATGCGGCCGTCTCTCGCGCGGGTCTCAGCAATGCCGGAGCTGCAGGAGCTCCGGGCTCAGGTGCTCCCGCCGCCGGGCAGCGGGGCGCCGCCGGAGGCGATAAAATTCATAAGGCGAGTAAGGCCTTGCACCACAATAAGCACGGCATCTTCAATGAAGCTGAGGCCGTCGTGCAGGTAGTGGGCGCCGAACCTGAGGAAACTACGCCCGCCAAACCGACCTAGCCGGGCAACCACACACGTGATAGAGTCCCGCGCCGTGGCAAGCGTGGCTCTTCATCGTGTAGGAAGTATCGAGGTCGTCGGCGTCGACGCTATCAGCGAATCCTACGGTCGGGATTTCATGCCACACCCATTCGCTCATACCCGAGCGTCCCGTTTCGCTAATTACGACGAATACGCTGCGTTTGCAAGAGATATTTGTGGTCGGACAAAAGATGGGGATATGACCGACCTGGGCCGATGGTTCTCCACCTACGTGAATGCAGATATTCGGGTGGAATGTGTCGTGGATATACCGGACAAACCTCGGGTCCGGGTGCTGGGACACCGATCCAATCAAATGGGTTACCTGGCAATTCAGAATCCCGACGAAGACGTCGTTGACGTCTATACGGTTTCGCCACTCGAATTAGGGGCGGCGATCACCGGTTCAATCCCAACGAGCAAACCCGGTAAACATTCGAAGGTGGTAATCCCCGAGTTTGCACCGCGGCCGACGGTCAATACTGAACCCGATGACGTTGATGCGGTGTCTGTTCGACACCGCATCGAAGATCCCGAGATCCTGACGGTGCCTTATGAGGAGGTGACTGCGTTTGCGCGAGTGCAGAGCCGCTGGCAACCGGCCCGCGACTGGAGCTTCGACCGCGGCAAAAAGGCGGTCGTGTGGGTTCGATTCATGGGTGACGGCGACTACATTTACGCACCAGGTTTTACCCACCTGACCCCGATGACCGCTTCTGGATTGGTCCGTCGAGTCGACGAACTCATCGCCGAGGATGTCGCTGAGATCCGTGCCGCCCGTGGTCTGGGGTAAACGGTCAGGCTGGTGGGCGTAGCCCTATCAGGGTGTCCTCGTTCGCCTGGATGAGTCCGCGACCTGCCTTCCAGAGGAACAGCGAGCCTTCTCCGGGTATCTCCCATCGGGTTTGACAGGTGGAGGTGTCGGTTGCCACATAGTTGCGGCGGTAGGCCTCGGCAGTGATCTGGACAGTGCTGGTCACGACGGTGGTTCCATCCGAACCGACATAGGACGATCCAGCGAGATTAATTGTGCAGATGGGGCCTGGTCGGCCGGTGAGGAGATCGAACTGCTGCCAGCTGTCGCCACTGCCGCTGTTGATGTAGAGTTTGGCCCCGATGATGCGGGAGCGAGCGGCCTCCCCAGCGGCCACCTTGGTGACTAGTTTTCCTGCGGCGGTGTAGACCTGCAACTGAGGACCCGCGCGCACTATGGGCATGGCCACATTTTGCTGCGGATACCCCACGTCGGGTATCTGGGCCAGCAGCTGCCCGTCCGTGTCGTACAGCCCCACTCCGGCTGAAGGACTGCCGGAGTGAATGCCCTTCATGTACTCGTACGCGAAGCCGCCGTTGTATACTTGGGCATCTCGTAGTGTGATGCCCGGCGGTGGTGTCGGCGTTAAATCCTTTCCGTCGACGGAAAATACCCGAAACGCCTCCTTGTCGGTCGCTGTTTGCGCCGCAAGCGTCAATGGTGGAAGGTCGTCGACCTGCGAGGCATTCGCCTGGAACACCTCCCCACTGCCAGCCAAGAACCATGTCAACTCGGCGTGCTGCCCAATCCCGTACACGCCCTTGCCTTTGACGGTAGCCACCAGGCGAGTCTCGCCAAGATAATTTCCCACCGCGAGCAGGTGCGGCTCATCGATATTCTCGCCCGAGCTGTCCTGAGAATGCACCTGGGGGAGTCCCGTGAAGATGATCGCGCCGTGATTCAGATCGATCACCCACACGCGCTCCAACCCTTGGCAGTAACCTGCCTCCTGCGGGCAATCGGGGTTTACGCAAACCGCTGTCGTGGGACCGTTCGTGTAGCAAGCTTTAGCATCTCCATGAAATCCGTCCAGCTGTACCGGTGGAAACAGCCGCGCCCCTGTCGCGGTGTCGACCCCGTACACCCAGCCCTTAGGATCCACGCAGCGATTTCCCGTGCCGCAGAACATGGACACGAAAAACGCCTTCTGTCCGATTGCGGCAAAGAGATTGCCGACCTTCACCTGCGGCGGCAGCCCGACCTCGGCGGCGCTTAGCTGCCACGCCGGCACCGGCTGGCGGTCCAACGAGAACGAAATCAATGAGTCTTGTGGAGTCCCGATTGGGGCTTCCTTGGCAGGCGAGCGACCGTTGGCGTCGTTAGTGCCCCGTTGAGTACTGGGCCACCACCACAGCAGCGCAACCAACACGACGACGACTGCTGTGGCTGTCGCACCCACCCACCATCGCCGGTTGCGCCGCAGCTGACTGCCCTCGGAGGGAGACACCCCAGACGGTGCCGACAGTTGATCGCTCGATTCCACCCAACGAAATCCTTCCGGTGGCACACCCGAGTCCGTCATCGATGGCTCCTCCTTTTCTCGAACCACCCTAGTGGTCGGGATCGGTTGACGGGCAACCACAATCGTCATGGGGTCAGCGCAGAACCCACCGCCCAGACCCGCAACTCACCGCCCTCAATCCGCATCACGAATACCAAACTCTGATCGTCCAAGTGTGTATTGAGCCCCCACACCGCCCCACGACGGGTCAGCGCGCCGGTGGCGAGCACGCGAATCTCTTTACGAAACGGGCGCCCCGCCTTGATCTCCCCGAGTTCTCGAGCCACGAGATCGGCTGGTTCAGCTACCGACAACGCCTCTAAGTTAGCCAAATGACGCTCGTTGCGTTCCCGCACCCACACCCGAACAGTCGTGTCCGCTATGGTTCGTGCCTGCTCGTCGGACATGGATTCACCGGCAGCGAGGGCACGTAAGGTTGGCCCCTCACCTTGATCACGGCCGACGATCGCCACCACCAGAAGCGCCATGGCCGCCACTGCCGCTACCGCCCACAGGCGCGCCATCAAAAGATGCCGCCCGCCCAGCGCTGGCTTCGACGAAATGCATTTTGGCGACTCTATACTCGTGGCCTGAGCCGGAAGTGCTTGGGGGATCAAGGGTTCGGCGCGTATGGCGACTGCACCGGTGTCGTCACACTCGACAACGGTACGACCCCGCGGCCGTCCCGGACGGCTGCAATATTGTATTAGCAGATGCGTTGCTTGGTCCGGTAGTCCGATCACCGACGATTCTCGCCCGATCGTCGCAGATGCCGTAGCGGCTCTACCGGCGCCGAACTCCAGACGGACGCGCTCCCAAGCGGTTGGCGCATGTGTCAGCACCAACCGCAGCGCCTGTTCGATCAATGCCCGATCCTCGTCGTGATCCACCATGGCCCCTGTCTCAGCCTGGCACCACGGACAGATCGCAGACTTTCAGTCCGGTTCCATCGTCGTCCAACGTGTACTCGTCTGCGAAAAACCCGCCTTCTTGCTGGGCTGCCGCTACTTCCTGTTGCTGGCTTTCACTTAGCGGACGGACCCGCACGGCCACCGTCACCCAGACCTGTGAGCCTGCGTCCCGAAAACGAGTTACGGCGTCCAGAACAAGCAACCCTTGCCGCTGGCCGTAATCCTGCAATGAACTGAGCCAACTCAGCACCGACGGCGCGGGATGCGTACAGATCAATGTTCGCATCCGCGCCACGTCGGCGTGGTTCTCTGCGTCAATCCAGCGCGAAATTACCGCGAACGTTTCCTTCTGGCGCGGCGGCGGGTCCGGCAACGCCGCCACCTCCACCCGCGGCGGAGGTCCCCATCGCCAGTCGACTGCGAACACCACCGCTGCCGCGACCAGACATCCCACTGTTAAGGCAGTCAACACGAGAACCAGCGATCGCCGCAGTGCGGGCATTTTTGCTGGCTCGGTGCGCACTGCCAGTCGTCCGTCGGAATGACAATCCAGGATCAATCTCCGCCACGGTGCCCCCGCCGCCGCGGCACGATGCTGATGCTCGGCTAAATTCTCGAGGACCTCCGCCGGCACATCCATTGGCGAAGGATGCCCGTCGGGAGTCGTCGCTGATGCCGCAGCTGGCGCGCCCGGCGACGACGGTTCGAATTCAGCATGTAGATGTGTCCACCCCGTCGGTGCCTCCACCAGCAACAGCATGACTGCATGCTCGATCAAGGCGCGATCATTACACACTTGACCACCGCTGACGCCTCCGGACACCGATCAAGACTAGCGCGGCCGTGGCGGCCCCCGGCTGTGCCTGTAACTCATTTGTCAAGCTGCGGTGGTGAGCAGTTCTCATACGGCGTCCGTGAGCTGGCGGTCTACAATTTATCGTTGTTACAGGCTGCTGTTGTCCCGGTCTTTACAGTTTTGGCCATCATGGCCCTCACCATCAGGCATACCTAGCCTAGTAGGCCGCGCGCGCCAAAGTTCGGGAACTTCGGAGTGCGAGGCTATACACTTGCCGCAGCCCAGGGTGGGCAAACGGAGGGGCGATGAAGTTCGACGACACCTACTTTTCCAAAGAGGACAGGTACTCCCTCGGCGTCGAATCGACTTCGGGCCGCTACTACGCGTCGATACCCGTGAGCAACGGAATCGTTGACTACGAAGAGTATTACGAACTCAGCCCTGCGCAGTACCGCGAGTTCCTGGCCGACAGCACGGCGGCACTGGCATTCATCGAAGCATGCCGTCGCCACGAGTGTGACGGGTTGCTCTTGCAGCAACCGGGCAGTAACCGCGGGACGCCGGTCTAACACGAGACACCTAGGAGTTGTCGTGGGAATGTTCGACGGACTGTTCCAGGATTCAGATGATGTCGATCTCGAAACGATCATGTCCGATATGGACAAGGCACTGGGCGCTATTGCCGAGTCCGCGCAACGTATGGCTATCGAGACCGCCGATGCCCGATCCAAGGACCATTTGGTGCGGGTGTGGGTGAACGCTCAGGGAATCGTCGTACAAGTCGAGGTCGACGACGAGGTGTTCGCCGAGGCTACCAGCACCCAGGTGGCGGAATCGATGTTGGAAGCGACCCAGGCCGCGGCGGCCAGGATGAATGACAAGTCGAAGATATTTCAGGCCGACATCTTGAAGCAGACGTCGGCTCTGGGGGCGGGCATACCAGGTGTCGGGGCCATGGGGACGATTGACGACTTCGCCAAACTGCAACCGACCGTGCCCCTCTCGCCGCCCAATTCACGGGAACGCCAGGCTATGGCCGAACAGCTCGATGACGGCGATGGGCCAGACGATCCGGAACCACCGATGACGGTGCTCGATCGTCGGTAGCCACCAAGGCCATGGGCTTCGAAAAACTGAGGAGGCGCCTCTTACCCGCGGGGGTTATCGTAGTCTATTAGCTACGATACGTATTCAGGCAGGGGCAAGGAGATCGCGATGGCCGGGAAGTTTGAGTTCAGTCAGGGGCCAGCCCGGGCGGGGGCCGCCAAGTGGGGTGAGGCTGCCAAGGTCGCATCGGCAGCGGCCACAGGGGTTGGAGAGCTGACCGATTCGCCATGGAGCAACGATAAAATCGGCGCTGCGTTCGCCGAGAAGTTCGACCCCAACCGTGCGCAAGCCATCAAGAATGTGCAGGATCTGGCCAAGGGCTTGGGGACCATCGAGCCAAACCTCGCTGCTGCAATCAATTCCATTGTTACCCAGACCGGCGGTGAGGCTGGTTAGCCGCTCCACGAATTAGTCTGATTTCGGTGCCAGCTGCACTGTGCGACTCGTATGGCGCAGCGGTCGGGGATTTTGCTGAGGGGGGCATTCTAGGATGAGTCAGGGTCTTCCGGGCCCCCTGAATGGGATACTTGAGGTCCTTGTCGGGATGCGATATCCCGATGGCGACGAGGATGCTTGTAGAGAGCAGGCGACGCAGTGGCGCAAATTTGCCGCTGACCTGAAGGCACTCGAAGACATTGTTAAAGATGGGCGGCAGTTGACCCTGGAGGGTTTTTCCTCCGGCGAGTATCACGACAAGCTAGTCCGGCTGTTTCAGGACATTCCGGACGATGTCAGTAAAATGGTCGGCCAGCTGAACTCAATAGCTGACAGCGTCAACAACGTTGCGAACACGATCGATGACACCAAGACTACGTTTTGGATCGCACTGACTGCGTTGGCGGCGACCATCGCAGCTACAGCCTGGTGGACCTTCGGCGGCGGCGCGGCGGTGGCGGCGGCGGCTACGCGCGTCACACTTCTCGCCGCCTTGCGGTGGGCCGTTTCGCGCGTGCTAGGCGAGGTCGCCACGAAGGTCATCGTTGCGATTGCGGCGCGGATTCTCGAAGGGGCTTTTGCGGGCGTAGTCGGGGCGATCGCGGGCGACCTCACCTCGCAGGGTTTGCAATTTGCCACTGGTACGCACCCGCCGGGTGGGTTCAACTGGGGCGAGTTCGGCAAAGCTGTGGCGGGCGGGGCGATTATGGGCGCGGTTGCTGCGCCGATCACAGCTGTCGGTGCGAACTTCAAGCTTGGAAACGCTTTTGCGAACGGCGCCAAGGACTTTGGTGTCAGCACCGTTGCGAACACCGCCGGTGGGCTGGCCGCACAGCCAATCGTGGATGGTCACTTAGATTTCGGGAAAGCACTCGCCCAGGGTGTTGCCTTTGCCGGAATCGACGGTGTCAAGGGCTACCGTAACCCCACACATGCCGACGGTTCCACTGGCTACCGTGACATCAGTGAGGTACATCCGGCTGCCTCGGACAGGTCTAGTTCGACGGCACCATCGCCCGCCGAGGCCCGCGCCACTTCCAGTGCGCAGGGCGCCGGTTCGCATGACGGGGGCGCGCGGTTGGGATCGGATCCGCCGAAGGCCGGCGGCCCAACCGCCGCCGACCCGGGCGCCGGTCAACACACCACACAGAGCACCCCGAACGGTCATGCCGCGTCGAACCCAACTGCCGCGTCGTCAGGCCCGCGTGTCGAGGCGGGGTCACCAAGTGTGCCCCGGGCCGAGGGCCCCCAATCCAACAGCGGTTCGACCAGTACTCCGACCAACACCCCGACCGGAACCCGGGCGGGCGTGGTACCGACGGGTGCTTCCCCATCGGCAGCGCACCCCGTTAGTCCAGCCGCGCACGTCGCCGACAGCGCCGCGCGACCTGCCCCGGCGGCATCTACCACCGGTGATCGTCCGGTAGCGCCAGCCACCACCGGCGAGCCAACCCCACGATCCCCTAGCAGCGAGGCAGTCGATCGCCCAGCGCCAAGCAGCGAGGCTTCCGATCGCCCGGCATCGGCAGCCGACAGACCTGCCCCGGCCGGAGAGCAAGCCCAGCCCCGCCCGTCCAACAGCGGCGACCGCGCTGCAGAGCCCGCGCATGCTACCGATGCTCACCGGCAATCAGCGTCGGGCGGCGATCCTGTGCAGCCCCGCTCGCTGCGCCCCGACCACGTCGGCGTCGAGCCCACTGCATCACCAAGCAAGAGTGGCCTGCCAGCAGAAGCGCCGAGGGCACCGAGCGAGCCGTCGGCACCCGCTGACCGACCCGCCGGGCAACTGGAGCCGCCTAAACCCGATGGGCAGCAGCCCGTCCCGCGGTCAGCCGATGATCTTGCAGCCAGAACCCCCGTGGATAATCAGGCCGCCGCGGCCCGAACTTCATCCGACGGCCAACCCGCCGCGCCCAAAACGGCACCGGACAACCAGCCCGCGGCTCCCCGGCCCGCGCCCGAAAGCCAACCTGCGGCGCAGAAGGTTCCGGTGTCACCGGAAAGTAAATCGGGGGCAAGGCTTTCCGCTGATTCAGATGCCCACGCCGCCAAGCAAACCCCGGACTCCGAGGTGGGGCAGGACGGCAAACGAGGTCCGGCAACCGCGGACCCCAAGCTTTCCGAATCGGCTGATCCCGCTGTGCCGGCGGTGGCTCCACCGGCGATGCCCGCCATCGGCGGTGAACCGGTGGCACGGGCACAGGAAGGTCGCGCCAGCGCTACACCCTCGGGAGCCAGAACCGCCGCCGATCCCAACAGGTCGTCGGCTCGCTCCGGCGACTCCGGCACCGCAACAGAACCCAGACGTGCCGGTGTTGACGACTCCGGGGGTGAGCAGCCGCGTGGCCCCAATGAACCACTCGGCGACGTTCCGATCAGTAAGGAAATGTCGGATGAGATTAGAGCGATGGAGAAGGGTGACCGTCCGCCCCCAGAGAGCTATCTGCCGCCGGAGTACATCAAGCAGCATTTGGAGAGATTCAGCGAGGGCGCCACTCGGTTCATGCCCGAGAGCAATCTGAATAAGTATGGGATTGCGCAGCGCGACGGAACTTCCTTCGTTATGCCTAAGGTCGAAGCCGATGCGATGCTGGCCCGAACCCAAGGTGATCCGCGGGCGATGGAAAGGGAACTCGGTCTGACGGAAGGGTTCCTGGACTCCAACAAGCTGGTCCGCATCGACATCCCAGAACCGCACGGCGCTAACGCGCGCATACCTTCGGGTAATGAGGCCGGCGCCAACGAGAAGTGGCTTCCGGGCGGCAAGTTGCCTGACGGTGCGTCAGAGGCCGTCATCGACGGCGGCAAGCTGGGGCCCGATCGCTATACCGTGACCGATCTGGAGACCAAACCGACAGGCGCAGCCGAGTCGGGGGCTAAGCCACCTACGTCATCTGGGCCTGCTCGGACTGAGGGTGCGCGTTTGGAGTCGGATGCCAAGCCTCCTGTGTCGTCGGAGTCGGGGGCTAAGCCGCCCACCGCACCCGAGCCAACTCGAACTGAGGGTGCGCGTCTGGAGTCGGAGGCGAAGCCGCCTACGTCTGAACCGGAGGCGAAGGCGCCTACGTCGGCTGAACCGGAGGCTAAGCCGCCCACCGCGCCCGAGCCAACTCGAACTGAGGGTGCGCGTCTGGAGTCGGAGGCGAAGCCGCCTACGTCGGAACCGGAGGCGAAGGCGCCTATCTCACCTGAGCCTGCTCGAACTGAGAGCGCGCGTTCGGAGGAGCTCTCCACGGGCCGTGACTCGGCACCGGAAGAGTCGGTGGCATCCCAGGATCACGATCCCTCGGCCCGCTCCGAGCCCAGTGTTGATCGCGATCCCAACGAGGCCGGCCGGGATGTGGCGTCGCATCCCGATGCCGAGCACGCCCGCGAGATAGCGAACGATGCGCTGTGGCGGCGGGAACCACCTGTTTCCCCCGATGAGATTCGACGTCAGCTAGGCAACGACCCGCACAATGAGCAGCGGGCGGCAGACAATACCCGCTGGTGGGAGCGCTTGAGCGGTGAAGAGCAGCGTGCACTGATCGACACCTACCCCCGAGAGATTGGTAACGCCGAGGGCATTCCGCCGTGGGCTCGCACTGAGGCCAGCACACACGAGCTGACCCGACTACACGACGAGTTGCAAGCCCGTAAGGACGCCGGCGAGCACCTGACCCGTGCCGAACGCAAAGAGCTGAAGCGCTACGAGGGAATCCAGCGAGCTCTCGATGACGCGCACAGCTGGGCACAGAAGCATGGCGGGGAGGTGAATATCCTGGCGTTTGACCCGCACGCTTTCGGTGGCGACGGTCGGATGGTGGTCAGCGTCGGCGAGAACCCCTTCCGTGCGGATGCAGTGTCTTGGCACGTACCGGGCTATTCCACGACGATCGACAAGATCGGGGGCAATCTCGAAAACGCACGGGCGCATTTGGAATCTGTGTGGAAGGAAGGCGGCACCAAGGTGTCGTCGATTGCCTGGATCGGCTATGACGCGCCACAAGGCCTGTTCAAGGGACTGTGGGATGTCTCGCACACGAAGCTAGCCAGCGCTGGCGGCGACATCCTGCACGGGGATATCACTGCCTTCAACGCTGCGCGCGACGTGATCGCCGGGGATGGCAGCCACTTCTCCACCAACGACATATTCGCCCACTCGTACGGGACGACCACCTCCAGCTTCGCCGGTGAAGGCGCCCGGTTAGGCAACGAGGTCCGCAGTGTCACGTTGGCCGGATCGCCCGGGGCCGGACCCATCGGAAAAGCTGCCGATTTCGGTGTCGGCGACAAGGTATTCGTCGCGTCATCCTCGCGAGACCCGATCACCATGCTGGGTGGGCGCACTGCCGATTCGGCGGGACGGTTCTTCGGGAAGGGTCTGGGTTTCGATCCGGCGATGGAAGGGTTCGGGGGTCAGCGAGTCACCGCCGAATTCCCTCAACATATGGATCACCTTTCCGGGAAACATGGAACGGTCAGCACCCACACGGCGTATTACAAGTTCGATCCGATCCTGGGTGTGCGTACCGAATCGTTGGCGAATTTCGGCCGCATCGGGGCCGGCCATTTCGACCAGGTCCATCACGAGGTCCCTCGCACCGTTGATGACCGCCCCGGATGGCAACCGGGTTGGCGCACCGACGAACCTGCAGCCGGCCGGCCTTTGCGGCTTGACCACGATGTCAGCGGTCAGTATTCATCGGATCGAAGGATCTGGGATCCGCGCTGGCATGAGGGATACCGGGAGCCAGACCCGGGGCAGGTGACTGCCGACAAAACCGGTAGCTCGCAACCCGCTGCGTCCGGCGAGCACACCGGCGACCACTCGGGCAGTCCCGCTGCGCCCAACGTGAGCGAGCATCCGGTGCCGCAGCCAGCGAAGGCTCCGGCCGTGGAAGGCCAGGACTATGGTCTATCGCCTCAGCATGCCTTTGAGCTTATGCAGAACCCTGCGGACGATGTAGCGCGCCTCCATGAAGGTGGCGTTCCCAGTACGGTCACCGACGGCTACGACCCACTCGCTGGCCGCACCATCGATCAGTTCGAACACGAATTCACAGTCTCTGGACGAGACGGAAACCCCCGATGGGACTGGGATGGCCAAGCGCCCAACAATGGATTCGCCGGACTGCCCACCATCACCGACCGGATTCCTCAGGGATATCAGCTCGACCGACTCGGTTCCAATGGAGGCGGATTCATGGCAGATGAGGGCGCGCCACTGGCTACGCGTGCCATGCCACCAGGCGTAGCTAACCAGTACCACACATTCGAAGGCACCGGGAAGTCAATACCCGATGGACTAGACTGGGAGGTGCACTACGGTCCAGCCAAGTCAGCTTTCGGTCAGCCAGGCGGAGCCAACCAATGGGCTGTCATCGACAGAGCCACCGGAGACCCAGTGTCGGTTGATCAGTTACTAAAGAACCGGCTGATTCGTGAGACCACTGGTAGATGAGAGAGATCGTCATGAACCCGGATTTCGCGGCTGCTGATCCTAGATTTGTTGAGCTAATCAGCCAATACGAGAATTGGCGACGAACCTACTCGTACGCTGGCCAGCTCTCACTGAACGCGCCAGTATGGGAAGACGGCAGACTTCACCTCCGCGACGGCTACCCCTGCGAGGGCTGGACATCGCTAATAGTCGAACCGAAAGACGGTGGATGCAACGTTTTGCGAGCCACAACAGAACGCCGCAACGAGCCCCACGAAAGCTTAGTGGCCTTCTTTTCGGATATTGACGACGCCGGAAAATACATCATCTGGGATCTCGGCGAGAGCCTACGTATGGACTTCCGTCTTGATCCCGTTCAATGGGCTTGGGAGGACGAGGGGCTCGATGACCGAGTGCGTCAGGTTTCGCTCGATCGTTATGTGTCGAAATTCGAGTTGAAATCTGACCCGAGCCGCTATTTCGTATTGCAAGCTGGTGGTATTCGACCTGAGAATCACCTATTGCCACTGACTTACAGACAGTTAGATTACTTGCTGCTGAATGGATTCCCGGCCTCGATCACCTCTCAACTGTGAGTCGACTCTACGAGGTTGTGCCGAACCTGTCTGATTCTGCCGGTCCGCTGGACAAGTCAGATGTCGGCAGCGGTATCTCGACGTATTTTCGCGACACTGACTGGATCATCAACTGTCCCGGGGGCGCTCGCCGCTGATTCATCATCAATTCTTTGTCCGAATGGAAGAGGTGACCTGGCGGGGCATTTCTCCGACTTCGGCGAGCAGGTTGGACTGGAATGGCGTGGTTGCCTTCACGATGACTGGGATCAAGAGTTCGGGAGATCGATGTTGCACTCGCGGGAACAAGGCTTGGCAGAGTTGAACCTTTGGCGTTACGCGGGCGACGACTGGAATAAACAGGCTTACGTATGAGAAAGACCCGCTGGCGAAGCAGAATAATTGCGCCGCAAGGTTTTTTAGATGCCGCTGCTGCGGCGGGTATGACGATTACGGCGCAGTCCGGTATGAAATCGCCGAAACTTCCTCGCCAGGAGGAGCGAGGTACTTCGTCTGCCTCCGACTAAGTCCTCCACGCCGGACGTGCGCCGCTGTGCCCGGTAGCCAACGACTCGCCGAGCGTCCAGGACGTGCTGTCCGCCGACAGCTAGGCTGCGGTGATGCCGTCGGGTAACGAACGCACACCGTCCCCGATCCTTGTCGCCATGGTCACTGTCGTGGTTTGGGCTTTCCTCGTTGGCGCGTTGCCTCTGGGAATCGCGCTCATACACTGGGGTCTGGATGGCCTGAACCGCGATCAGCCCTACTGCTATGGCGTCGCCATGAGCCGCGGCGGTACCTGCCAGATCGACGAATACCGCGTACACCGGGAAAACGACTACGACGGGCAGCTGGCTTACGAACACCACGGCGCCAAAGTCCAAATCGGGTTCGGTGTGCTGCTTTCCTTGATCGGTGCCCTTTTTCTGTCATTCTTCGTGGTCAGCCGCTCGAAGATATGGCCGAAACGCAAACTCGAGTAGTTTCCTGGCGACGCCCGCGCAGGCCGCCGTGTTACTCGCGTCTCCAGCATGGAACTATCGGAGTCCAGTGACGCTCTTCTCGATGATTGGGTATGTCTAACGGACCGTGATTGCCTGCGCGCATTCATCCCGGCGCAGCTGGCTGCCTACGGCCAGAGCGGGTGGACTAGGACGCGAATCCACACCCTGATCGAAACACCGATAGCCGCCCTGTTGCGTCGGCTACCGAAATTATCGAGGCCGTCATCGACTTCCCGTCTGCTGCCGGCGGCGACGGAGGCACGATTCGCCTAGGCGCAGCTGTGGGCTGATGCTGGCGATCCGTCGCACTCAAGAAGACGGTGGCGGGTGGGCCGTACAACGCGCACTGGTCGCCTGTGGCACCGTCATCATCGACGTTCAAGTCAGCGGTTACTGGAGTGACACCGATCAGGCTCGTCAACTCATCGAAGCCATTGCCGCCACCACCAGCGCTGGCCGGTGAACTGTTGTGCGGCGCGGACGATCACTACTCCTCGTTGTTTAGATAGACCCGGTCGCATCGCACCCGCGGCGGGGCGGTGGCATTAGCCCTTACTTCCCGTGCCCGCTTGTAGACTTGGCGAACGCTGGCTACCTGAGGGAGATCCCGCTGTCGTATCGCAACCTGGACGACGACGTGCAGATGAAAATTGCAGGCGACCATGAAGGGTTGATCAGCAGATCATGCCTGGTCAGGCGAGGGGAGCGGTACTGTGCCATCTGATTATGAAAGCCCTGACGGGCGTCCCAACGATGCGCCCGCCGTGCGCAGCGTTTCATTCGTCGAAGACGGGCCCTCTGATCCCGGCACGGCCGCCGATGACGCGGAGGTCAGGTCGCGGGCTTCGGCGATGGTCGACCCGATCGTCCGGGACATCGCGGCGTTGGGACCGCCGGGGTGGTTGGAGTTCACCGCGGTGTTCGCGTTGACAATCCGGGCGGGCAGTGCCACCTGCGGGTTCGTCACCGCCCAGGGGGCGCAGCCGGTGACGGTACCCGCGTCGGTCATGGCGCAGGCTGCTCAACAACGTGACGTGAGTGCGCAGGTGTCGGCTGGGCCGTGGTGGCGGATGCTGCTGAACGTGACCAATCAGGGTCGGCTGCAAGTCAGCTACGACTACGGTGACCAGCCTTTTCCCGATGACCAGCTGCAACCTGCCGAGAACTACCGCGCCGACCTCGCCACTTACCCGCGCCCCCAGGTACCGATTTGGCTCGCAGGCTACATAGCCGGGCCGGCCGCCCAGGGCCGCACGCCCGCCCAAGCATCGGCGGCCGCGGCGGCCGATATCGGGGCCGGTCGCCGCGGTGTCGTCACCGACGACATCGAACCCCTAGCCCAGACGTTCATCCGTTGGGCCGTACTGGCCGCGGTATATAGCGGAGCCCGCTCGCCGTGGGGTCCACGGATCGATGCCGGTCTCGCCTGGTACGAATCCGATGCACGCAGCGGCTCCACTCTGTACCTGCTGCCGGGTGATCGGGCAGTACTTTCGGGTGGGCGATGGAATTCACCGCTACTTGCCGCGGCCTACCAACGACACCAACCGCTGCCGGACTTATATCGCGGCGCCCCGGACTGGGTCAACGACACCGTGCTCAACAGCCGCAACCAAAACGGACTGCTGAGTTTTTGCTACTGGTGGACCGAGGGGCAGTGGTGGCGTGGAGACACCGACACCTTCGACGAACTCGATGACCCGTTGCCGCCGATTTGGACCCCCAAGGAATGCATTGCGGCTATGACGGCGGTGATCGGATCGGGCTCCGAATGGGCCTGCGGGCAACTGCTGGCGGCAGCAGAGGGCCGCGCCGTCACCCCTGACTTGCTCACCGCCGCCTTCGTTGGCCACCCCAACGCCGATCTGCGGGCCGCACATGAGCAACTCCGCTTTGCCGGCTTGACCCGATGAGCCCCACCCTCGATACCGCGCTGACCATCGCTGGATTCGTCGCCGTGTTTATCGGAGTCGCGGTGGTCATCAGCATCGCACCGTTTGCCATGCTGATGAGCGATGCAATCCATGACGACTCCCCGGCGATTCAGTCCTACCTGGTTATCGCCGCCGTCGTCCTTCCCCCAGTAGTGGTTGTTGCCGAGTACCTCACCGGCATCGTATTGGCCTGGCGAAACTCCGGCACCACGGTCTACTACCCGTGGATCACCTTGGTCATCGGCGCCGCATCGTGGTGCGCCATCGCAATCGTCATCGACACCTGGTTCGAAAATGCCCAATTCAACATCAATCCCCGCCGCCGCGATGTGGTCAAACGCTATGCAGTACAAGGAACTATCCATAACCTCACAGCCTCCGAGATCGCCGAACTCGATGGGCTAGTACTTGACGACCGACTCGGGTGGCGAGACCGCACCGCGTTGACGCCGACAGACACCCCCCGTCGTAAACGCGCCATTCCCCGAGACCTGTTCCAGGCCAAGCACCGTATGTTCGCGGTGCACGCTGACAAGGGACTGCCACCCGGCTGGCACATCGAACGATCCGATATCGCAGGCGAAGCAGCTGGCCCTGGTGGGGGCACCCAGTACGTGTTCATCGCTCCCGACGGTCAAACCCCCACCTTCCAGCCACTCGTTGAACGAGGATTCTTGGAGGAGACGTCCGCATGACTATCGAAGAAACCACGGGCGCAGACACCCGAGCGTTAGTCGAGAAAGTGCTGGAAGCGCTGGTGTCGGTCGCATCACCGGGCTGGCAGACGGTGCACGCTGCATTCAGCATGGCAGGTGGGGAAGAGATCGCCCAGGCCGTTGCCGTGACTACCGACGGCAGCGTCTCGATTCCGGCGACCTCGAAGATGGTGCAGCCCATGCGTGAGCATCGGCGAGTGACCATCGGCTCGCAGGGGCCTTGGCTGCGGTTCTTAATTGATTGCGATAGCAGCGGCAATTACAGTGCGGCACCGGATTATGGCGACGCCGAACTCCCGCCAAGCCAATTACTTCCTGCCGCCGCGTATGTGCGTGACTTCCAGCAGCATCCGCGTGATCGCGCGCCAGTGTGGCTGTTGGCGCATATAGGCAACGAGGGCCGTCAGCTGCGCCCTGCACGCGTCGCCTATCAGCAAGCCGCCGATGGTGTCAGTGGTGCCGATATTGCCGATGATGAAATCCCGGCTCTGCCATTGCTGTGGGCGCGCACGGCGGTGCTGGCGGCGCTGTGTCGCGGCGTCGATGCTGCCTTTGGGCCGCGTTGTGACCCCACATTCCAAGTGCATCAAGGCGACGGCGGCGGATGCACATTGGCTCGGCTACCCGGCGGTCGAGCAGTGCTCTCGGGCGGCCGCAATGATTCACCCTTATTGTCAGCGGCTTATCGGGGCACCATCTCGTGGCCGGATCTGTATCAAGGTGCGCCCACCTGGGTGCATAGCCTGTACCTGGATTCCCGTGCGGCGCGGGGCATGCTGTCGTTTTGCTATTGGTTCGACGGTCAGCACTGGTATCGCAGTGAGCTACCAGAGGCGGTCGGGCTGAACCACAATGGCCGTCCATGGAGTCCCGAGGACGAACTTGTCGGCGGGATGCCCGAGGTATGGACGGCGAACGATACCGCCGCTGCTGCGGTAGAGCTGTTGAGAGACATCGGTGTTGGGTTGTCCGATCGGTCCGCGGACGCCGTCGCCCTGATTTTCGCCGCAGAGTCAGGCATTGCGCAGCCCGAGCACCTGCTCCGGCTGCTTGGTGGCGTTGTCCCTGACGCTTTCGACATGGCCGAGGCGATGGCACAACTGGACGCAACGGCCGTCGTCCGCCAGCCAATCGACTGAACGGTGAGGTCGCCATGGCAGCACAGTATTCGGTGTCCGATACCTGATTGCCCCGACGATCACGAGATCTGTATGCGCGACTTATCCGCACGCGATGAGTTCCTCGGCGAGAGTCATAAATATGGCTAGGTTCTCGACACGCTTTGCCGCCTCGACCATCACCGCCTTTTTGGGCTTCACCCGCAAGAACAGCTCGACGTGACCCTTGTTGACGTTGTTGTTGATCCAGATCGTGGCGATTTCCGGCCACCGCCAGGTGTGGAGAGTGTCCCCCATCTCGGTTGCGCTCAGCCAGACCGGGCCGAAATCGAGACGGTCTCCGGCCGAGATCGCCTGACGCGCACCGGGTAGCTGCGTGCCGACGATCCCGCTGACAATGGCGGGACCCCATTCGGTGGGACCATCGAAACCGCTGTGCAGCCTTGTCCCGCCATTGGCGGACACCTTCGGGCCGCCTGGTTCTCTCAGGGTGTAGCTGTATTCCATGGCGCTGCCCATCGAGCTGGTCCGTCGGACGATATCCCGTGTCACCCGCGCCGCGGCATATCGGAACACCGCGATGTCCTGCTCACGATTGGTCACGATGGCACCGCGCTCGAACAGGTCCAGCCGGCGGTCCCCTTTGGCCATCCGGATGCGGCCCCGCACGAACGACACCAGTCCCAGCAGCGCGGGGACCAGAAAGATCACGCCGATGAGGCGCGCGCCTGGCGTCGTAGCCAGGTACAGGCCCAGCAGTCCGAAAAAACCTGCGAACGGCACTGAAAACCACGATTGCCGCCACTGGTAGCCGCCGACGTAGGCGCCGAGACCGGCATTGGTAGCGGCGGTGTGGATCGCACTCATCAACACCGCGCCGACGGCGGGGTCCGGGGACCTCGATTCGGTCATTTGCTGGTTCCTCCGTTTTGGTCTGCAACCCTGGCTGCAGCGGTTTCCGAACGCATCCTAGCTCGCAGCCCGGCAAGTTCACGCGATCGAACTCCGGGTGCCGGAGATGAGACGAGAACACTCAGGTTCCGTTGTGGGAGGCGGCTTTTGAAGCCACTACTACGAAGGGGCTTTCGTTCTGCCCCCAACTCAAAACTGCCCGCCTCGTAGAACGAGGCGGGCAGTTTCGTTGTGCTTAGACCGTCAGAGGCCGCGGCCGCCGCCGTAGCTTCCGGACACCGCATCGCGCACGGCATTGTCCTGGGCGTGCATTGCATCGTGCTGATCGACGGCATTCTGGGTCTGCTGGCTGTGCCGAGCGATCCAGTCCTGCAGGTTCAGCTGCACCGCGGCTTCGACCTCGGCGACGGCAGCTGCACCCTGGCCGGCGAAGACCGGGTACAGGGACCGGAATGCGTCGCGCAGTTCCTGGGTCGCGGCGTCGAGCTTGGTGCCGTGGCTGGCGAGTTCATCAAGGTTGCCATAAGCGGCCTTGCCGTACTGAATTGAGTCAGACATGTTCGTCTCCTTGCTTAATCCGTTGTGGTCTGGGTGGGTTAAACGTCGTCGGAGGACTGGAGCTGCTTGACGCCCTCTTCGCTGACCGTGATGAAGTTGAACAGGCCCTTGGTGATCTCAGAGGCCTCGTCGTTGTATGAGACTGAGGCGTTCATGTACGAGCCGTGGCTGCTGCCACCCCAGTTGGCTGCCATGGCGCGCTGCTCTTCCTCGATGCCTTGGAAAATGCGGTGTGCATTCTCGCCATGCTGGCGGGCAGTCTGGAAAGCTGCCATCGCTTCGGCCGGGCTTACTGCCAGGCCACTGTCATTGTCGAGCTCGTTACCGGTGGTTTCCATGGTGTCCTTCCTTTGCTTCCAATGTGTACTGCTGAACTCCGACCGCACTGATGAGCGTTCGCCGGATGAGGAGCATTCACGTTGTCCTCCCCCTTGAAGGCCCTAACTAGCACGAGAGTAGCAGGTAACTCAAAACTCGGCGCGCAAACCTGTGCATCCTGCAGATTTACTGCGTGGCAGAGGGGCGCGGGCCCGGCTGACCTTGTGTTCCGTACTGTTGGCCCGGAGCCTGGCCCGGCGCCCGGGCGAAGCTCGGCAGACCCGCCTGCCCTGGCTGAGCGGCCTGGGGCGCATGGCGATCGACAGTCGCCCCCCGCGGATTCTGATTGTCCACGTAGTCGGTGTAGCTGGCCGACTGGTCGGCCACGTGCTGCACAGCGCGTGCTGCCGATTGCCCGTGCGCTCCTCGCTGCAATGGTTCCGCTGTCTCGGTCGGCTGGGAATGTTGGTCCGGGTACTGGTTGTAGTACTGCGCCATCTGTGCCCAGTATTCGGAGTAGGCCTCCTGTGAGCCCTGTTCCGCCTCACCGGCCGGATGTGCCTGCAGCAGCCCGCCGATGGCCACCACGGACTGCAGCCCGTTGACCACCACTATCACCGTCAGAGCCCAGCCACCGTTCGCGGTGCTGATCAGCGCCGCCAGGGCGTCGAGGAACCCGGCCGCCGCCAGTACGGCGATCACCTTGTGGTTTGAATCTTGCCGCGGGATTAGCCCAAAGCCTGATAATAGGGCTGCAAGCACCGCAAACCGGACGCCCCACGCGCCAGGATGTCCTTCGGGCATTGGGCCGAAACTCAGCAGATATGACGCGGCTCCCAGTACGAGAACTGCCAGTGCCATGTAGTGAGGCAGCAACAGCCGCTTCTCATCAGTGCCGAAACTGTCGCTGTACGCGGCGGTGTAGTACCCCTGGTTTCCCGACGGATAGGACATGGCCCTCCTACATTCCTACATCGCCCGGCCCGGCATGTGGGGCCACTGTGTTTAGGCTAACTCAAACGTGGTCTTGCCTGATCGAGGACGGGCGTAGCAATCTCGAATTGGGAGTGTCCTTCGGCCACCACTACCATAGGTTTAGGAGTGGTATCAGTACCTGGAAGGGGGGGCGTTGGCTAAGAAGAAGCCTACGGCGGAGCCGGGCGAGGGATCCATCGCGCGTCCTCCCTGGCTGCAGCCGCCGGAGAAAGAACGGCGTTGGTCACTGTCGGGGCTCGGCAGTAAGAAGAAGGATCAACGTGAGCCCGCCCGTGATCGCGAGGCTCCCCAAGTCGTCGACCTTGACGATGATGATGATCAGGTGGTCGAACCGTCGGCGCCCGACGTTCCAGAAACGACGACCGTGGAGGACGTTGAGGCGGATGTGGTGGTTGCGCCTGCCGACATTGATGAGTCGGTGAGTCAGCCTCGACGCACGGTGACCGACGACTCGGTCGCTGTGCCCTCGGTATCTGGGCCTGTGGAGCCGGTCGATAATCCTTGGGAGATGAAGGTTCCGGCCTGGGATGAGGTGTCAGAGTCGCCGGTGTCGCCGTCGGTGCTTGACCGAGCTGATGACATTGAGATATCGAGCGGTGGGGACGAGGCGACGGTGGTCCCTCCGGTATCTGGGCCTGTGGAGCCGGTCGATAATCCTTGGGAGATAAAGATTCCGGCCTGGGGTGAGGTATCGGACCCGACAGTTTCGTCATCGGCGCTTGACCGGGTTGACGGCGTCGCCCAACCCGGCATCGGGGATGACGTGGTCGAGGATCGTCCCGATGCTGCCGAGGTGGATGCGGCGCGGACCGGTGATGCGGTCATGGTGCCTGAGTCTGAGGTGTCGGGGCGGGTCGATGTGCCTGGGGAGTCTGAGGTTCCGGAGGTCGAGGCGGCTCCCGCCCCGGTCGAGGATGTTGTCCCGGCGTGGCAGCCTCCCGCTCCGCTTGTGGAACCGGAATCGATTGATTCAGAACCTGTTGCGGTTGAGGCTGAGTCATCGACCGATGCCCCTGAACTTGATGAGCCGGTGGGTGTGTCGACCGGCGATGCGGTCGTGGAGTC